>CAZEEG010000041.1:16002-45864 GCA_964511065.1 uncultured Pirellulales bacterium
AACCGGCCCGAAACGTGGCTTAGGCCATGATCTCGTGGACCACGTTGCCGAAGACGTCCGTCAGGCGATAGTCACGGCCACCGTAACGGTAGGTGAACCGTTCGTGATCGATGCCCATCAGGTGCAGGATGGTGGCGTGCAGGTCGTGGACGTGCATACGGCCTTCGCGGACGAAGGCGCCGAATTCGTCGGTCACGCCATAGGTGAATCCGCCTTTGACACCGCCGCCGGCAAGCCACATGGTGAACGCGGCCGTGTTGTGATCGCGGCCGTCCTTGCCTTCGGTATTGGGAGTCCGGCCGAATTCGCCACCCCAAATCACCAGCGTGTCTTCCAACAACCCGCGCTGCTTGAGATCGTACAGCAGGCCGGCGATGGGCTGGTCGGTTTCGCGGGCATTCTTTTCATGGCCCACCATCAGCTTGCTGTGCTGGTCCCAATTCTGGTGGTTGACCACCACGCACCGCACGCCGCGTTCGACAAGCCGCCGGGCCAACATGCACTTCTGCCCGTAATCGCCGGTGACCTTATCGTTGGCCCCGTACAGGTCGTAGGTGGCCTTGGATTCCTTCGATAGATCGAAGGCTTCAGAAGCGACGGTTTGCATGCGGAATGCCAGTTCGAACGCTTCGATCCGCGCGTTCAGGTCGGACGAGTCGGTACGGTCCTGAAGATGTCGCCGGTTGAGCCGCTGCATCACGTCCAACTGGGCCCGCTGTTCCTGCTCGGCCAGCTTGGACCGCAAATTGGGAATCGGCTCCTTGAGATCAGACAACTGGGTTCCCTGGAACTCGGCAGGCAGGAATGCCGAGCTGAACACCTTGTTGGGATCGGCAGCGCCGATCATCTTGCCCAACACTACAAAGCCCGGCAGGTTGCGGTTCTCGGTCCCCAGCCCGTAGGTGAGCCAGGAACCCACGCTGGGCCGCAGGAACAGCCCGCTGCCGGTCATCATCTCCAGCGTGCCTTGGGCGTGGAAGAAGCTGTCGCACGTCATGGAGCGGAGCAGGCAGATATCGTCTACGCGCTGGGCCACGTGCGGGAACAGTTCGCTCACGTCCATGCCGCATTCGCCGTACTTGGCAAACTTCCACGGCGAGGGGAATGCGTTCCCCAGCGGCCTGGGCTTACCCAGCAGCTTGTTGGTGTTCTGGTCGAGCACGGGCAACCGTTTGCCTTCCCAGCGCTTCAGTTCCGGCTTGGGATCGAAGGTGTCCATTTGCGAGGGGCCGCCGCTCATGAACAGGAAGATCACCCGCTTGGCCCGCGGTGCATGATGGGGCAGGTTGGCTGCCGGCGCAGTGGCGCCTGTGGAATCGGCGGCGGCCGCTTCGCTCAGCAGCGAGGCTAACCCCACCGTGCCAAATCCGCCGGCCAGGCAACGCAGCATCTGCCGCCGGTCGAGGCCGGCAGTGGCTTTGGGGGTGGCGTTGACGGCCGTTGCGAACGGGCCTCGTCGCAGCATGGGTATCACTCCTATTGAACGGTCGGCCGGCGGAAGGCGTGGCGCCTGTGGCTTCGCCGGCGGCGGTTATCAATCGAGGTAGGCAAACTCGTTGGTCCCCAGCAGCGCTTGGATGAAGCGCTCCCAGGAATAGTTGCCAATGAACTCCAGGGCCAGTTGCGATTCTTCTTCGGCTGGCGGCCGAGACAGCACCGTCAGCCAAAGCTGCTCGAGGCGCTGCCCGTCGGTCTGTAGCGAAGCATCGCCGGCAAGCCGCGCGGCGATGCGCGCCGCCGTATCGGCCACCAGCGGATTGTTCATCAAGAACAGCGCCTGCGGTGCCGTGGTGGTTTCCGCCCTCGCTGGCACGATCGACTTGGGATCGGGGCCGTCGAACATGGCGGCGGTGACGTTCATCCGGCGGCGTTCCAGCGATTCATAAATGGTCCGCCGCTGCGCTCCGCTCGCCGATTCACCCTCCAGGGCCAACCGCCCACCCAGCAGCAGCAACGTATCGCGCAGTTCTTCATAGGTGAGCCGGTGGCGGTTCATACGGGCGATGTGCCGATTGTCCGGGTCCGCCTGGGCCAACTCGGCCGGTACCTGGCTGGCCTGCTGGTACGCAGACGACAACACAATCGCGCGCACCAACTGCTTGACCGACCAGCCCGAGGCCACAAAACGTGCCGCGAGATGGTCCAGCAGTTGGGGATGTGTGGGGCGCTCGCCGAGACGGCCGAAATTGTCGGGCGAGCGGACGAGTCCCTCCCCGATCAGCTTTTGCCAGATGCGGTTGACTTCGACCCTGGCCGTCAAGGGATTGTCGGGCGAGGCAATCCACTGGGCCAATTCCAGCCGGCCGCTTTGCTGGGTGCGCTCTCCCAGGGGCGTTTGCGACTCGCCGGCCAGGATCGTGGGGAAACGGCGGGGAACGATCGCTCCCTCCCGCTGATACTCGCCCCGCAGATAAACGGGGGCATCGCCAATCCCGGCCCGATTGCTGCCGGGCACGCCGCCTTCCAGCACGGCAACGGCCGCGGGAGCGGAGACCTTTTGGGCACGTAACTCGGCGGCTTGCGTTCGCAACTGGGCGATCTGTTGCAGTTCGTCCGGATTGGCATCCCAACCCTGCTCGCTCTGATCGGCCAGCAGTTTCGCCTGCTCTTGCTTCAGTTTGTCGGATTGCTCAACCAGTTTTTGCTTGTTGGCGGTGGTGGCCTTTTCAATCTGCCCTTCCAGGCTTTTCAATTCCTCGTTCACGGCCGCCAGGCGCACAGCCTGCGGAACCTTCTTCTCCAGGGCGGCGATTTGTTCTTCCAGCCTGGCGGCGGCCGCTTCCAGTTGCTGGTTCTTGGCTTCGTCCGCGGCGTTAAGCAGCGCCACTTCTGTCAGCTCATTTCCCAGGCGGCCGTCGGCGATCAGTTTGCCCGTGGCGATCCGGCTGCTGAAGAAGATGCCGGCCAGCGCGTAGTAGTCTTGGGTCGAGATGGGGTCGAACTTGTGATCGTGGCAGCGGGCGCAAGCCAGGGTGAGGCCGAGCATTTGCCGGCCGATGAGATCGATTTGACTGTCCACGATTTCGGCAACCGCCAGGTCGCGGCCCACCAGTTCCCAAACCGCCAGCGAAAGCATCCCCGTGGCCGTGATGCCGTCGAGCGAGGCACCGCTGGAATGCACGCGATCGGGCGGCACACCCTGGGCCGGCATCAAGTCGCCGGCAATCTGCATCTTGACGAACTGATCGTAAGGCAGATCTTCGTTGTATGCCTGAATGACCCACCGCCGATACTGGCCCGACTTGTCGACGTCGGTCGCGTAGCGCACACCGTCGAGCCACCGCCGCCCCCAGTGAACGCCAAACTCCGGCGAAGCGAGTAACCGGTCCACCACCTTTTCAAATGCCTCGGGGCTGTCGTCGGCAATGAAGGCCGCAATTTCCTCGGGCGTGGGCGGCAAACCCGTCAGGGCGTAGGTGGTGCGGCGCAGCAGCGTGTACTTGTCTGCGGGTGGGCCGGGGCGCAGGCCAACTTTTTCCAGGTGGGCCAAGACGTAGCGATCCAGGTCATCCTGCACCCATGCCTCGTCGGCCACTTGAGGTGCCGGACCGGGGTTCACCGGCTGGAATGCCCAATGCTGGCGATCCTCTGCGGTAATTTCAAATGCCGACCGCCGCGGCTGGGGCGCGCCGCTGGCTTCGCGAGGGTCCGGCGCCCCCATCTCCACCCATTTCACAAACAGGTCAATCGCCTCGTCGGGCAGTTTGCCGGAAGGCGGCATCTGATACGATTCGTACTTCAAAGCCTCAATCAGTAGGCTTTCACCGGCTTTGCCCGGCACCAGGGCCGGCCCGCTTTCACCGCCTTCCAGCAGCCCTTGTTTGGTATCGAGTGCCAAGCCGGCTTGCAGTTCGCCTTTTGCTTCGGCCTCGGCGGAGTGGCAGGCATAGCAGTGTTTCACCAGCAGTGGGCGGATCGACTTCTCGAAAAATGCGATGCCTTCTTCGCTGGAATCGGCCGTGGCCTCGCCAGGGAGCAGCGCGACGGCCATCCCGGCCAACAGCACCATGTGCAGCCTCAGTTGAAGCTTTCGCTCTGCGGAGACGGCCCCGGCCCAGCGACCGCCGCGGCTAGCCGCTTGAAGCGAGCGCGTCAGACAACGAACCATCGTCTTGCTTGCAGCGAGCAGCATCGCAGAACTCAACACGCAGTGAGAGGTTGGGAGCGAGAGGGGAGTACCGCAGGGGGGCCTTCGCCAGGGGCACTGCGGCAATCGGTCAGGCCAGGCGGGGACCATATCAACGGAAGCTGATAGGTTAACTGTTTGGGGGGCCAACGTCAAATCCAGCAGGCCGGTCGGGCCGTCCAAACTTCCACCACGAACAGGGTTTACAGAACAGGATGCCGCTGCCGTTGGTGCTCCTGGGGTAGGTTGCCAAAAGCGTTCCATCCGTGTGGCCGCACGAGAAACTTTCCGCCGCTGGTTCCGAGAACGGCGGCACGACCAGCAGGGCGAGCCAATCGCCCACGCGATGCTGCCTGAGAACCTTGGTGCCAATCATTCCCCCCGTCCGCGTGGATGCTTAAACTACCAGCTGTGTCATCCGACAATTCGACCGGCAAGGCTTGGATCATGAAATTCCTTTCGCTGATTGCGGCTGTTGTGCTGGCAACCTCGCTGGCATCGTCTGAGCGGCAGGGGCCGGACTGGGTCCAGGTCACTGCCAACGCTGGCTGGCAGGCTCGCGATTCGCAGGGCGAGTTGGTCTATCGGGAGCGCCTCTGGATTTTCGGCGGCTGGTTCAATTCGTATGAGGCACCGCCGCGCGACGTGTGGAGTTCTGCCGACGGCAAGACATGGTCGCTGGTCGAGAAGACCGCTCCCTGGAAACACAGCGACCTGTCCATGACCGTCGTGTTCGACAACAAAATGTGGTTCATGGGCGGATGGTATAACGGCCGGTTGCCAGGCCACGAAGCAGGGAACGAAGTCTGGTCTTCGACCGATGGCCAGCATTGGCAGCAAGCTACCAGCGCCGCGGCGTGGAGCCCTCGCATCGCTTCCGGACTGGTGGTGTTCAAAGACAAGATGTGGCTGCTGGGCGGCACCGAGAACTACTACTTCGGCGATGAAAAGAGCCTGAAGAACGATGTCTGGTACTCATCCGACGGCAAGAACTGGCATCTGGCCACCGACAACGCTGGCTGGTCGCCTCGGGCCTACCACCAGGCCGTTGTGCTGAACGACCGTATCTACGTGCTGGGCGGTGGCAACTACGTGCCCCAGTACCACGCCAAGAACGATGTCTGGAGTTCCGCCGACGGCGTGCATTGGGAGCAGGTGACGGAATCGGCCCCGTGGCACGAGCGGATATGGTTCTCAGCGGTGGTCTACCGCGACCGCATCTGGGTATTGGGCGGCTGGTCCAACAACCCGGCCCGCAACTGGGGCGATGTTTGGTACTCTTCCGACGGCCGCAACTGGACCGAGTTGAAATCCAGCGTGATGTGGAAAGCCCGCCACGAACACTCGGCCTTTGTGTTTCAGGACCGGCTTTGGATTGCCGGCGGCCACGCACAGCCCCTCAATAGTGAAGTCTGGTCACTCTTCATCCCGGCGGACTTTTTCGATGGCGACTGAAACGGCAAGGTGGTTCGAAGGAGCATGGGGAACCGCAGAGGCATAGAGAACCCTAGCCAGTGCATTTTTCGAGCTGCCAAGTTGTGTTGCCCGGGATAAGGTCGGGGTGGGGGCTTGTGGTACGCCCATTACGCCGGCAGTTTCACGGCGTCGCCTTCGCCACACGCATTGCTGTGACCGATTTTGGAAACTGCCGGTAGATGACTTTCAGTTCCATCCCCAGCACGGCGAGAGGGTTCACGGGCGAAAGCACAAACGGGCGATTATAAGCCAACTTCAGAGTCGAAGTTTGCGGGTTCCCATCCGCATCAGGGATACTCGACTTACGATTTGCACCACCAACGCGAAATCCAAGAAGCAAAATCAACGCGGTAACGATTCGCCATCACGTTCGGGTGGATGCCAGCTTGCCTGCCTTGGGGGATGTTGGTGCTCCAGCCGCGGCCCAGGAGCGACCAGATTATGGACCTTCGCTGTGCCGCCTGCAATGCGCCTTTGGACGCAGCCGAGGTGCGGGATGATGGTTCGCAAACGTGTCGCGCGTGCCATCTGGCCCTTGCCGGGAAAACCCAGGCGTTTTCCGATCCATCGGTGTCGTATGAAGTGGCCGATGAACGTACCACGCTTCAGTATTTGACGCCAGACGTTGACGTTGTCCGCACTGCCCGCGGACGACAGCCGCTGCCTCGTATCGGCGCCTACGAACTGCTTTCGGAAATTGCCCGTGGTGGCATGGGCGTCGTATACAAGGCCCGCCAGGTCAATCTCAACCGGGTGGTTGCGCTCAAAATGATTCTTGCTGGACAATTGGCCAGCGACGCCGACGTTCGCCGCTTTCAAGCCGAAGCCGCCGCTGCGGCCATGCTCGATCATCCGGGCATCGTACCCATCTTTGAGGTCGGATCCTGGCGCGAGCGTCAGTATTTTTCGATGGCTTATGTGGCTGGCGAGAATCTTGCTTCGCTGGTTCGGAAGCAGCCACTGGCACCGCGCCATGCAGCGGAACTGCTGCTCAAGATCACCCTGGCCGCGGCTTACGCCCATTCGCGTGGCATCATCCACCGTGATCTCAAGCCAAGCAACATCCTGATCGACGAAGCCGGTGAACCGCGGATCACCGACTTCGGCTTGGCTAAGAAGCTGGCCTCAGACGAATATGCGGGCATGGAGGCGCTTACCACTACCGGGCAAGTTCTCGGCACGCCCAGTTATATGCCACCTGAGCAGGCGACCGGCGACTTGGCCGCGGTCTCGACTGCTTCAGACATTTATGCCCTGGGAGCGATCCTGTATTTCCTGTTGACGGGCAAGCCGCCCTTTCAGTCGGCGAACATCGTCGAGACGCTGCAGCAGGTGATTCACCAGGATCCGATCCCGCCGCGCGCGCTCGATTCCAGCATTCCGCTTGATTTGCAAACGATTTGCCTGAAATGTCTGGCCAAGTCGCCGAGTGACCGTTATGCCTCGGCCAACGAGTTGGCGGCGGAGCTACAGCGGTTTCTGGAAGATGCGCCCATCGTCGCCCGTCCGACTTCGCGCGCGGAGCGCCTCTGGCGCTGGGTCCGCCGCAACCCGGCCAAGGCGGGCTTAGTGGTTGCCAGTGCCGGGGCGGTACTGGCGATCATTGTCACGGTGCTGGGTCTGCTATACCAGCGTGAACTGGAACATTCAAACACGTTGCTGGCGCAATCAAATGCGCAACTCAAGACAACGCAGGACGCGCTGCAGGTCTCACTGGCGAAGCAAGCTCAGGCTAACAATGACCGGCGGCGGGCGCTGTATTTCCGCCGTGTTTCCTCAGCCTACATGTCATGGCGCGACGGCGAAGTTCAAAGAGCCCTGCAATTACTCGCCGAATGCGAACCAGAATTTCGCGGCTGGGAGTGGGGTTTCGTCCACCGGCTCTGCCGTACCGGCGAACGGACCATTCACGTCCCCAATGCGTTCTTCAATTCCATCGCATTTAGCCCCGATGGCAGGCTCCTCGCGTGCGGACACTCCGATCAATTCGTTCGAGTATTCGATGCGCAGACCGGCCAGGAGCAACTGGAGCTGCCCATCCCCGGTTGGGCAGGTGCGCGCCAATGCGTGGCGTTCAGCGTCGATGGCAAACGCCTCGCCGCGGGAAACGATGACGGGACGGTGTGGATTTGGAATGTCGCCGACGGCGCGTTGGTGAAGAAATTCAAAGCACACGGTAAGTGGGTGCGAACCCTGGCCTACAGCCCCGACGGCCGATACCTCATCACCGGCAGCGACGAGCAGACGATCAATGTTTGGGACGCCGGAACATTCCAGAAGCAGTTCTCGCTGGTCGGACACGTCGGGTTTGTGAAAGAGTTGGTCGTTTCCACCGACAGCTCTTGGCTCGTCAGTTGTGGCAAGGACCGTATTATCCGGGCGTGGGACCTCAAGAGCCGCGAAGTGGTGCAAACGTTTCCTGTTACGGCCGAGCGAATCACATGCGTTGGGATCTCCCCCGACGGAAAGCAAATCGCCAGCGGCGACAATCTCGGGGTCGTGACGATTTGGGACCGGGAAAGCGGGCGACCTCTGTTTATCGTACGACACGATGCTTGGGTCCATGATCTGGACTTCAGCCCCGATGGCAACCGACTGGTGACAGTGGGCGAAAACCAACTGGCCCGCCTTTGGGATGCGACTAGTGGTCGCGAGGTCACCGAGCTCAAGAGCCATACGCATAGCATTTACGCCGTGCGATTCAGCCCCGACGGCACCCGAATCGCCAGCGGATCGCGCGAACTGAAAATCTGGAACGAGGCGGACATACAGCCGCATCGCGTTTTGAAAGATTATGAAGACGCCGTCTTCTGCGTAGACTTCAGTCCCAGCGGGCGGCACTTGGCGAGCGCCGACATGCATGTCGAGCGCCCGCTTGTCACCATTTCAGATGTCGAGAGCGGCGAGTCGCTGCTGACATTCCGAGGCCATACCTCGCGCATTCGCTGCCTGGCCTACAGTCCAGACGGCAAGCGGATTGCCAGCGGCGGTGATGATCGCCAAATCCTCGTCTGGAGTGCGGAGACGGGCGAAATCCTCCTCCGCTTCAGCAAGTACACACGGCACGTGAGGCAGCTTGATTTCAGCCCCGATGGGCGCTATATCGCGAGCGTCGGCACCGACTGCCCGCTGTATGTCTGGGACTCCTCCACGGGGCAGATCCAGTGGCAGGCGCAGGGCGACGATTCGTTTCGCTTCGCGGTTTTCACCCCCGATGGGAGGCAGGTCGCGGCCTCCGACTTCCATCACATCACGTTATTCGATCGTGAGACGGGCGCGAGAATCCGATCCATTCCCGCCAGAGTTCGCTCGTTCGCTTTCAGCCCAGATGGTCGGAGAATCGTCGCCAGCGATATCGAGAACCGCGGAAACAATGTCTATGTATGGGACGCCGCGGCCGGCAGGAAAATCCTCCAATTCGCTCATCATCGCGACTACTTTAGCGACTTCTGTTTCACGCCCGACGGCAAACGGATCGTGGGCTCCGGCAGTGACGTCACACTTTGGGAGGCAGAAACTGGGGAAGAAGCCATCACCATCAAAGGACATGCCGGGTATGTCACCAGCGTGGCAGTGAGCCCGGATGGAAAGATCATCGTGAGCGGGGGCAAAGACGGCACGGTCAGGCTCTGGGATGCCCGGCCGCGGTAGCGCCCCCCACCCCGACGCGGCAGGTGCGATTGGTACCGTCAGGAGAATCGGCTCGGCCGTGGCGGATGGTTGCCTCATCGCAGCCGAACAACTCGTCGATGCTAGCGGCTTTAACCGTCCAAAGGTACCGTTCGGGAATCGGCGATTCGCGACAGGTACAATCGCCTGTCCGGAGTTCCAATCACAATTCCCCTGTTTGCCGTATTGCACAACTTAAGCGCGGTTGCCCCGCCCGCCTTGGCTCCTTTCGAGCGCGAATGCTTGCAAGTACTAGCAAGCCAGCAACGGCATCCCATTCGCTTCACTGCCAGCATCCGCCATCGGCACGCTCTAGCCAAGAACCGGCAAAAAAGTGCGGATGCATCCTTATCGGAAGGATTGAGGCGTACTCGCCTTGTCGCTCCCGGAAGGGGTTTGCTATAAGTCGCATCCCTTATCGAGCAGAGCGGCGGTGTTCCGCCAGAATTCGAGGATAGTCTCGACGGGTCGCCGACTGCTCCTGTCGTCGCAGGATAAACACTCGCAAAGGGATCACCGCGGATTGCCGTGCTTCTTGTGTTACGCGAGGAGGCAGCACTTCGTAAAGCCGCAAGAGGTCGCCCGCCGAAATTGATAGCTGGGACCGGTCCATTGAAGGATGGGGGGCAGCTACGATTTCCCGGCCGAACTGGAACCACCAAGCGTCATCCGACACGGCGATGAGTCACCGGTGAGGTGGTTTTGGGCTGCGGCCAGGGAGCGGGTCAAGGGAACGCCCACCGATGCCGATCGAGTGAGTTATCCACGTCCGGTTCCGCGGACCGCGAACGATACATCAGGAAAGGATGGTTGATGAACGCCTTGCTGCTCCGCTTCAACGGTTTCCAGTATCTCCGCGAGATGTGGCAGTTTCGGTACTTCGTGCTGTCATTGGTGCGGATCGACCTGCGAAACCGGTACAAGCGTTCGGTGCTGGGCGTTGGTTGGACGATGCTGCACCCGATCGCAATGACCACGGTGCTTTGCACGTGCTTTCACGTCATCTTTAAGATTCCCCTGGCGGAGTACGTCCCCTTCCTCATGACCGGGATGGCATTCTGGGGATTCTTTTCTGCGAGTGTGACGGAAGGGTGCCAATCGTTCTACCAGGCGCAAGGATTCATCAAGGCTGAGCGTGTGCCCCTGGCCCTGTTCCCGCTACGCACGATCTTGGGGGCCATGATCCATTTGAGCGTAACGTTGGGCATTTCGATCTTGTCGGTGGCCCTGTTCAAAGGCTTTACCGACCTTCTTCCAATGATCAGCCTGATTCCGACGTACCTCCTGTTGCTGATCTTCGGTTGGTCGTTGTCGCTGCTCATGGCATTCGTCGCGGCACACTTCCCGGACATTCTGCATCTCTCGAGCGTGGGATTGCAGATGTTGTATTACCTGACACCTGTGATGTATCCGCCTTCGATCGTGGCATCGCGCGGTCTCGGCGACATCTTGCGGCGAAATCCATTGGGATACTTCCTGGACCTTCTGCGAGATCCGATTGTCAACAACGTCTTCCCTTCCGCGTTCGCGTACGCTACGGCGGCGGCTTTCACCGTTGGCATGCTGGCGCTGGCGCTCTTTGTCCTCCGAGCGTGCGAACGCCGTCTGATCTTCGCATTGCTGTAAGGGAGGCCGCGACCTCCCCCCGGGACCGGTCCTCCCGTTTTGACTACCTGCCGTAAGTTCGCGCCGCGCGTTTGCCTCCCGTCGCAGCAGGATTCTCGCCAAACACCACTACCTTACGGCAACACAATTCACCAACCGACGCACACTGGAAGTCACACCAGATGGCTCATATTGAATTGAATAATGTTAATCTGAAGTTCAAGCTGCGACGCACAGCCGGAATTTCTCTGAAAGAGTTCGTCATCCGGGGCTGCTTCCTCAAAAAGAGAACTGCCCGGATTGCCGGTGTGCATGCGCTGCGCGACATCAATCTGCGGCTTACCGAAGGGCAACGGTTGGCCATTGTAGGCCACAACGGCGCCGGCAAGAGTACATTGTTGCGGCTGTTGGCGGGAATTTACGTACCCACGACAGGCCAACGAAACGTCCAGGGGCGGGTGAGTTCGATGCTCGATATCGGGGTAGGGATCGAGCCCGATGCCACCGGATGGGAAAACATCATGTTCCGCGGGTTCCTGCAGCGGCAAACCCCAGCGGAGTTGAAACGCAAATCGCCAGAAATTGCCGCTTTTAGCGAGCTGGGGGAGTTTCTCGATGCCCCTGTACGCTGCTACTCAAGCGGTATGCAGGTACGGTTGACCTTCGCGATCGCCACGGCAATCGAACCGGAAATTCTTCTCATCGATGAAATCTTTTCCGCTGGCGATGCTAGCTTTCAGGAAAAAGCAGCCGAGCGCATGAAAAACTTGATGGATAAGGCCAGTATCATGGTGATGGCCAGCCACGACACTGCGACGTTGCGCAAACTGTGCAACGTGGGAATCTGGATGGACCATGGACAAATCAAGATGCACGGCCCAGCCGACGAAATCATCGACGCCTATAGCGACTATATGACGCCCAAGCATGCAAAAGCGGCGTAGAGCCCTCGCGGAACCTTCTACGGCTTTCTTGCTCGTAGCACGGTTAGAGTCCGTAGGCCTCGTGTGCGTTATTCACTCCTGCACAGCGAATGTCCGCTCACTTTCGTGCTAGCACGTCACAATGCGGCCCATTGCGCTGGAGAACGGAAGACTTCCAGCGCCGATCGTTCGACGGCTGGACATATCGCGGCTCAACAATCAGTCTACAATCACCATCCGCATCATAGGGCCATGATTGGATGCGATGATATCAGATAGAACCGTTCGCAGTATGGTTGCCTCCGAACAACATCGACCGCCGCCACCTGCGGCCATCTCCTATACGGAGAGCCAGCGTGAGGTGATGCTGCGGTTAATGCAGCTCGAAGAGCAACTGACGCTGTTTGACCGGCAGATTGCTGGAACTTACTTCTGGGAGTACGCTCGCTTGCCGGTGTACTTTCGGATCGTGAATGCGTTGAATGTACTGGCAGTCGACGCAAATCGAATGCCCTGGACGGTAAGAGATTTGGCCTACGTAGCGAGTTCGGCCGCCTGGGGCGCGGTGTGCCGAAATCCACTATTGGCGCGCCGGCGACCGCTTCTGGTGGTGGGCTATCCGCGAAGACGCCTGGCCGAAGACGGTACATGGCAGGATATTCAATTCGATCCGTGGTTATCGCAATTGGATGTCCCGTTTCTGTACTTGCGGATGCTTCATCGTCGCCGCCATTATCGTCCCATTCCCACGGCGAATGCCTGCCATCACGATGTGCTGGACCTCTTAGGCGCTCTCACGCAGTGTTGGAAGCCGCTGCGGTTCTCCTCTGCCGATAAGTTGTGCCTGCAGGAGATTAGCTCCGAAATCGAATGTCACTTCGGTGTGCGTTTGGACTTGGCGCCCGTTGTTCGTAGCCTTCTCGCCAGGCGTCGAGGATTGCTTCCGTGGTATCGTGCGTTGTTGAAACGCCTGCGTCCGAAACTGGTGATCGTTACTTCGCCCAATTGTCCTCAAATGGCGCTGATCGAGGCCTGCAAGACGGAGGGAATCCATACAGCCGAAATTCAGCATGGGTTATTCGGGCCGTGCGATCCCTCGTACACTTTTCCGAACGATGCCGGTCGGGTGCGCTACCTGGCCGATGATTTTCTGATTTATGGCCAATACTGGCAGGAGATTCTTGGCGCACTTCCCCGCACCACAAACCTGCAGATCGTGGGTTATCCCTGGTTCGATGTGGAGCGGCGTCGCCGGGAGCAGGGCGCACGGCGAGATAAGATCATCTTTCTCTCGCAAGGGACAATCGGACGCGAGTTGTCGCGCTTTGCCGTGGAGCTATCACAGAATCCCCGCTACCATGGTCGCATCGTATACCGACTCCACCCTGATGAGTTGCACTGGCGGCGCCATTATCCATGGCTAGTCGGCTCCGCGATCGAAGTGGACGATGGAACCAAAGAATCTCTGTACACGGTGCTGAACCGGGCGGAAATTCAAGTGGGCGTCTACTCAACGGCCATCCTGGAAGGATTGGCATTAGGAGTGCGTACAGCGCTCGTGGACCTGCCGGGCATCGACATGATGGAGTATCTCATTGATCGCGGTTGGGTCAGTGTTGTTCGCCATCCCCGCGAGCTCGGCGACAGCCCACCTATAGCACGAAATGTGGGACAGCACATCTTCCAGCCCAATGGCATCGAGGCATTGAAGGAGTATGTTGGGCGTCGCATCTAAATGGGCGTGGTTTGAAGCTGCGTCTAGGGCTAACGGACGCGCTATGTGAAAAACGGTCAAGAACGGCCGCTGGCTTCAGTGCCGCCGCGCGTGGATTCACATCATGCAGCATTTCTATCATTAAGCGACGGTCTTCCCGGCAGTTATTCGTACTCGAATGGATCAGACATGCACTTGCTCGAGTCAGGCAACGATTCACCCATTGTGCCTCGGCGTCAGGTATTATTTGTTGTACAGGAAGTGGCACACTTCCGCGAGCATTTGCGTCTAGCGGCAGTTTTGACGAAAACTGGGCGCTATTCGGCGCATGTTGCATTGTGTTTTGACGGTCCATTGATTGCAGAGCAGAAGCGCCGATGTCGGGAACTGAATGTCAGGGTGCATGTACCATCTGCTTGGCTAGGCCGTCGGCAAGCGCTGAGAGGGCTCGCCAAGTCCGTGCGGATGGCGTTCGCGGAATTCACCTCCGGAAATCGAGTGTTCGACCCAACCATTCGCGCCCGCAATTTGCGTGGCGGAGCCGGTGTCCGAGCCCTGGCGAGATTCGGCAAACTGGCACTATTGCCCATTGCACTCGTTCTCCGGGTACTGTTTCGGGGGTTAGTGCACCTGGCACGCTGGGCCGGATTGCGGCCGGACAAGAGACGCGTCGAGCTAATGAGGTGTGGTCGCTGGCTCAACCAGTTTCTCCGGCGTGGCATCCAGGCGGGCTACTATGGATTGTGTGATGCCTACTTCGTGCAGGTGCTCCTCCGGCGATACCATTGCTGCTTGGAGTTGTTAACGTCGGAGAAAATCGACCTTATTGTTCTGGCTGAGGACAATCCGTCTCACGCAACAGGAATTTTCACTTCCGCGGGACGGCGATGCGGCATCCCCACGGTGGTGCTGCCGTTCGCCATTTCGCATGCGGATGAGTTCGGAGAGGCGTTCTTTGATAATCCTAACTATCAGTTGACGCGATTCCCGAATTCGGTGGTTAAGGACGTATTTCCGCATTGGGTACACGTCCATCGTGGCAGACCCCTTCTGCGCTTGCCAGGCTGGCAAGTCTTGCTGCACGAATGGTTAAGAATGGCGCCGCCCCAACCCTGGGCCTACAATAGCGGCCACAGTAAAGCGATCATTATCGATTCCCAAAGAACGTTCGAGTTATACCGCCGTGCTGGGATTGAGGAACGGCAGCTTGCGACCCTGGGAAGTCTGATCGATGACGAACTGGCTGTCGGATTGCAATGTGCCGAACAGCGACGGGCCGATCTTTACGAGGAACTCGATCTTCCGGAAGGCCGTCCACTCTTGCTTTGCGCGTTGCCACCGAACCAGTTTTCGGGCCGGCCGGCAAAAGAATTTGCCAGTTATAAGAAGCTGATACGTGGCTGGATTGAGCCGTTGGCAGAGCTGTCTCGCTTCAATGTGGTGGTGTGCTTGCACCCGTGTATTGAGCGACGGCAAGTCGCATCGCTGCAGAGGAACCGGAATATTCGTATCAGCAGTTGGGATACCGCTCGGTTGGTTCCGCTTTGTGATCTCTATCTGGCGAGCGTGTCCAGTACGATTCGTTGGGCCATTGCGTGCGGTATTCCGGTCATCAATTATGATGTCTATGACTATGGCTATCACGACTATGATGATGTGGCAGGAGTAATTACAACGAATTCCCATGCGGAGTATCGCGACTTTGTCGCCCGGTTTGATTCGGATCCGGCCTGGCACGAAGAAATGCGGTACCGGCAACACCAGATCGCGCAGTCTTGGGGGAAACTCGACGGACGTGCCGCCGAGCGAATCGTGGCGCTGATCGACGGATTGCTCAGCCGCCCGGAGGCCAAGGTGCCTATTGAAGAGCATCCGAAAAGACGGCGCGGCGAACGCTTACTCGCCGGAACTTCGGCAGGCGTGGCACAATGAAAGGCGGCTAAGCCCTTTCTTCAAAACGGGATAAACGCTAGCGCGATACCTGAGGCTGCGAAACGGCAGCAGTGCAAGCGTGCTGTGCATCGGAATTACACTTGGAGTTCCCGCAAAGTGCCGCCCGATGCTAGAATAGGCGAGACTGCCGATTGAGTTGCAGGAAGGCAGCTTCGATGATCCGAAGGCAGGGACGCCGATCGTACCGACTGGCCCCGACGTAAGTGATTGTTACGCCGCCAATGGCCGGTTTGCGAACCAGCAGTGCCGCAGGTCTTCGGTTTTCAGCACAATTCGCGGCATGTCGGCGTGCCGGGCATTCGTCGCCCAGGCGTCGGTAAGAATTTCAAGCCAGGGACTTCAAAGGCTCATGTTTGCTGGCAAGTCAGTCTTGGGCGTCATTCCTGCGCGTTCCGGCTCTCAACGTTTGCCTGGGAAGAACATTCGCCCGTTACTGGGTGTACCGCTCATCGGCTGGAGCCACCGCTCCGCATTGGCTTCGCGTTATCTCAATCGGACAATACTCTCGACCGACTGTGAGCAGATTGCGGCTACCGGCCGGCAGCTCGGAATGGATGTACCGTTTCTGCGACCTCCCGAGTTGGCCACGGATCGAATCACCACCGTTGATGTCGTACTGCATGCATTGGACCATGTTGACGGCAAGTACGACTTTGTGGTGTTGCTGCAGCCAACCTCGCCGGGCAGAACTGGCGAAGATATTGACGAATGCATCAAGCGGGCCGTTGAATCCAGCAGCCGGTCTTGTGCAAGCGTGTCGCTATGCGAGGAGTGCCCCTGGTGGATGTACACACTTGATGGCGCGCAGAAACTTCAGCCAATTCTCGGCAGTTCCGAATCAATTGAGCAACGGCAAAGCAGCCAGCCCGTATTCCGACTGAATGGCGCTGTGTATGCGATCGCGGCGGACGTGTTGCGCGTCCAGCGGCGGTTCGTTTTCGAAGGTACGGTGGGCTCTCAGGTATCGAGGCAGCGATCCATCGACATCGACACCGAGGACGATTTTGTCCTCGCGGAGCAATTTCTGCAGGGGCGACAGGATAAAATGGTCGCATGAGTGTAACTCCCGTCGTCCCATTCATCGTGTACGAAAGCGGCAACGTACCGCTGGCATTTTGTGTCTTGGAACGCCTGAAGCGGCACGGGCTGCGCGGCGTCATAATTTGCCCTTACTATTTACCCAAGACAGAATCTTACGTGAAACAGGGACAGGAATTGGGCATTCCTTACCTGTATGAGGCAGATGCTTTCGGTAGCGCAAGAGATGTCATGGCTGGGATCCGCATGGCATTTCCCGAGTTGCCGCCGGCGAGTGTTCCCGATTGCACGCTTTCCCGTAAGCGGTTACTGAGCATACTGCTACGGATCGTTAGGTCACGGGCAGAGAGGTTCGTGCATCGCGTTCAAGAAATCGCGGATCAAATGGAAGAACGCGTGCGTCAATGTGCCCGCATATTGGCCACGCTGCGGGCACCGGTTGCACTTTTGTCCGAAGATAACGTAGAACGTGACAGCTACGCCTGGATTCGTGCCTGCCACCAATGCGAAGCTCGGGCCGCGGTCATATCCTACGGACAGGTGGATCCAAAAGAGTTTCTATTGGCGTACTCTGATCGTTCCGAGTACCAGGTAAAGGGCCTTCGTGCCCGGCTGCTGATGAGGCTATTTCGGCGCTGGACCGCAGTGAGCGAAGAGGGCATTCGCATCTCGCGTTTGCCAATCTCCCATGTGATTGCGCACGAATGGCTTAAGGTTGCGCCTAAGGATCCATTGCTGGTCAATACGGGTCCGCTGGATCATCGCTTGATTGAAAGCGCCTATATTCGGGAGCGTTACCTCAAGTTCTTGGCAAGGCCTCTTCCGTTCGACATCGTGGGTTCGCCGATGTTCGATATGTTGTACGACCATCGTCGCGGCCGAGATGCGCTCAGAGCTAAGTTAGAAAGGGAGTACGGAATCCCGCGATCCCGCCGCTTGGCCATTGTGGCGCTTCCGCCAAATCAGTATCCCCATCGCATGGCGCCGGAATTTGCCGATTTCACCGCCTTGGCTCAGCATTGGGTAAGGGCCTTACGAATCCTGAAATCTTATTCCATCCTCGTTTCGGCCCATCCGACGCTGTCAGACTCCGACCTTGCCCCACTGCGGGCGGAGGGTATTCCCGTCATTGCCGGGGGTGTGGCGAACATTCTGGCGGGTGGCGATCTATTCATCGCATCGGTTTCGAGCACCGTTAAATGGGCACGTGCCTTAGGTTTACCGGTGGTTGACTACGATTGTTACCGCTATCAATACCCATACCACTTGGGCTACCCTAACCTGTTCACCGTCTCAACGGCTAAGGAATTTGAGTCCCTTTTGCGAGAGATTGACCAAAACGGCATCCCGGCTGAGGAAACGCTCTCTGAGCCGCCAGATTATTGGGGAAGGCTCGATGGCCAGAGCATGGAGCGGATCGTCAGGACCTTGCTCGGCACCCAATATTGCGAGGCCGAAGCAACGGCTAGAGTTCATTCAGCACCGCGGCAATCCGCTTAATGGCATGGTTGGGACGCGGCAATTCGAAGCAGTGTTCCCAAATCGATGTACGAGTCGCTTCCTGGAGAGCATCCGCGAAGCGTGCGGGCAACGCCTCGGCGTTCTCGACCTCCAAGCTGCATCCGCATTCTGTGAGAGGCAGAGCCTTGAATCGGGATAACACCGGCGATACATCACGAACATCCGGTTCATGGAACAAATACAACGGCACCCCCAGCGGCTCTGAAGATATCTGCTGCAGATAGGCCAGGTCGAGTCCGCAGGTGGAAAACGCGGAAGCGACAATATCGCACGCACACAGTTGGCTCACGTAGGGCAGCAATCGCGTGTCAGCTACCTGTACGCCATGCTCCCGCAACAATCGGAAGGTGGCATCCACCATGGCAGTGGATTCTCGAGGGTGAGGGCGGTACAACACCCTTGCATCCGGCATTTGTTTGGTTACCTCGTTCACGATGTTTCGCATCGTGATTCGGTAACCGGCAAGCGGCCACAGCGCCTGGCCAAACCAGCCGATCAGTCGATCGGCCGGGAGCATTCCAAGTGCCTGCCGAGCCTCGCGCCGCAGGATTTCCGGTTGCAACGCGGTATATGACTGATGCTTGGGGCTGCCAACTTCCGAGGCCGGAACTCCGTGCAGTACCTCGGACCAGCGGCGCGCGACGCTGTCCAACACCAGCAACCGATCGGGCAGGACCCCCAAGCCGGTATTCACCTCCCCCCAAAAATCTTGAAAGGTTAGCCCGGGAATATCGCCGCGGGCGGCATGCACCGCCTCATCCACTCCGACGGCCCCCGGGGAAGAGAGGCCAGTCAGCACGGCCCAGGGATTCACCTCCCGCAGCACAGCCTTCGCCTGCCGGAGGAGGTCCGATCGGTGCGAGGGGAGTTGATCGATGGTGGTGTTCGCCACAAAAGGGATCGCTGGGATTCCCCGGGCCTTGAGAAAGCTTAACGCGGGTTCGCCGGCGGCAACGGAAATGCAATAAGGGCCCTCGCCCTCCAAATGGCGGGCAATCTCGAGAATGTGTGCTGCCGCTCCCGGATCGCGGGCCGTGAGCAAGAGATTGCGGCGGCGAATGATCGAATCCTTAATCGCATTGACATGGCGGCATACCGTCCGCCATCGACATGGTCAGAAATGGAGCGGTCCGTCAGAAGGCAGCAGAATTGCGAACCGGCCGTTGCTGCTCCGCGGGATTGCCGCAGTCGATGAATCCTCAAGGATGAGACGTTTCCCGATGCACAATCATCCTGGCACTGCTAGCAGTAATCGCCGGTGGATTCTTCGAGGGTGCACAGGAATTCGGCGGTTCGCGAATCGCCTTGTAAGCGCTGGGAGATTCAACTATTTTTCCTCCTCCACCGTCAAGATCAACTCGAAATGGATGGGCCGTGGGGCCGTGCAGTTAACGGGTGCGGATTTCTACAAGCCAATCGCCAGATGGTGAGTGAAATTCCGTTAGCCGTATGCACCCTGCGCGCCTTATCCCGGACACAGACCGGCGCTTGCGAATGGCGGGTGCGGAATGGATTTCAGCAATACGTTCCTCGATCGGCGTTGTCGCGGTTCTGGGGACGAGCCTACCAGCGGCAAATGATCGATTGCCAGTGCCGCCCATGTCCGATTGTTGAACGGTCCACGTCGCAAGACTTCTGTTTCCAGCAGACTCGCCGGGGCTTCGGTGGACCGGCATAAGATGAAGCGCGTGCACTGCGCAAGTATCAAGAGCTACGACCGAGCAGGGAGGCGAGGAGTATGTCGCAAATTCAACTGGGTACATTGCAAATTGGCGATGGTTGCCCGCCCGTCTTCTGGCCTGATATCGACGTGTACTTTAAGCAGGATATGGCGAAGGGGCTTCGGCTGGTAGACGAGATTGCCAAGGCAGGTGGCCGCTTCGTCAAGGGCGCGGTATTGCACCGGGCCGACCTGTGTTTGAATTGCGATGAAACCACGGAGTACTTCGTTCCGGGTGAGGGGAAACGGTCGGAGTCATACCGCAAGATTATCGAGCGGCATGTCGTTCCCTTGGAAACCTTGGCCAAGATCTTCAGACGCGTTAAGGAAGCGGGTCTGGAGTTGGTGCTGAGTGTTTATGATTCCGAAGGGATTGAATTCGCTTTGGATACGGGGGCAGTGGCGATCAAGATTCCCAGCAGCAATATCGTGCATGCGCCATTGATTCGCCAGGCTGCGAGGCAACATCAACCACTGGTCCTCGATACCGGCCGGGCGGACCTGGCCGAAATCCTCCGCGCCATCCAGTGGGCGCGGGAGGCTGGCGCCGAACAATTGATCGTGCAGCATAGTCCGCCTGGCCCACCGGCCCCCGCTAGAGATTTCCACCTGCGCATGATGCCTGAACTGGGACGACTGGCCGGCGCATTGTATGGGCTTTCTGATCATTTCATGGGCGAAGACATGTTGCTGCTAGCCGTAGCACTGGGCGCGCATGTGATCGAAAAAGGTGTTTGTGCGGAGGATGCCCGAGCAGATATCGACCTTGCGCACGCGCTGCCCATCGATCGGTTTGCCGCGACGCTGCGGCGAGTGCGGGTGGCCTACGAGGCCCTGGGAGAACGCCAGCGTAAACTGCCAGAAGATCGTCCAGCACCAAAGGATCGTATGGGGTTGATTGCTGCATGCGATATCGCGGTTGGCGACGAATTATCCGCTCGAAATGTCTCGTTTGCATTTCCGAATCTTGGCATCCCCGTTGAAGAATGGGATGCCTGCCAGGGGCGCACGGTCTGCAATGCGATTCGTGCCGGTTCCCCCATTCGCTCGCAGGATTTGGCCGAATAATGCGAGAACTTCCCATTCATGGCAATCTCAAGCCCTGTTCGCTGCGTTTCGACGCCGCGCCGGACGAAATCTTCCATTGGTTTGCGGCACGGTTGCCTCTTGCACGGCTTGAGCGGGCGGTTTCTCCAGTCGAGTTGCCCGGCGGCTACTACCGCGGCGAAACGGACAATGGCGGGTGGATTTTCATTCGCATGCTCCCATCAGATCGGAAATCGCTACAGGAGCGTACCGATCGGCTCAGCGCATTCGTTGCCGACCAGGGCGTGCCCGTGCCGCGGCCCCTGCCCGGTTGGCCGCAACCCGTCCTGGGCTACTGGGCATTCGCTTATCCATGGTTGTCTGGCCACATCGTAGGTCAGGCTACCTTGGGGCAAATGACAACGTTGGGGAGGCAACTCGCTCAGCTTCATCGCGCGCTGGCCGACTTTCCAAGTACGGATGACGTTCGTGCGGCAAGTGATCGCGAATGGGCGAACCGGAGAGCGTGGATCCGTGCGCTAGCCCGTCGAGAGTCTGTGCATGGCGAGTACCGCCATCTTGCGCAGACCCTGCTGCAGGAGTGGGATTGCTTGCGCAATTCACTCTCCAATGGCGCCCAGATCGTTCACAATGACTTGCATCGGGGGAACCTGCTCTTTAATGACGCAACGGCGAAATTCCAGTTCATTGACTTTGAAGAAGCCACCCGCAGTTGGTTTGCGCCCGCGATGGACCTGTCATGGGTCGTCGAACGATTCTGCCTGCTGGAAGAGAACCAAGAAGCAGACCTGGCGCACGCCTTTCTGAAATCTTACAATGACGCTGCGGGTGGGCGATCCCGAGTCGATGCAAATCAACTGATTGATCTGATTCGTTTTCGCTGTGTGTCGGCCATGGCCCTGCTAAGCCAGCAGTTTGCGGACGACGCAACGCTCTTCGAGCTTCAGGAATGGCAAAAGTTCGCCTACTTGATCGAACGCCTCCCAGACTGGCAAACCATGCTCACTCCGATCACCTGCTGAATAGCGGTCGTTGTGACGCGTGGACGAGCAAGGCCAACGAAGGCGGTTCGCCGGCTGCAAGTATTCGCTGTTGTTGATTGTTGCGCTGGCTGGCATCCCAAGAAGCGGACATTCGTCGCTCAGGTGTCCATCATAGGCCGGACTAAAGAAATGCGGTCGATCCGGCCGGCGGCCGCGGAGCATTTCCAACGGCTGGGCATCAGCCCTGCCAATAGTCGGGCAGGTTGGGCTTGGTATCGCGGATGATCTCGAGAATCGCCTGGCGGTCTTCGGCCGACAGGTGCTTGAAGTCCTCGGGCGGGTTCTCGGCAGTGAGAATGTCCCACATCTTCTGCCAAACGTATTGCAGTACCTCATCGGGCAGCTTGTCGAACGATTCTGAATAGATCAGGTAGCTGCAAGGATACTTGAACAACCGCTTGGTCAGGTCGAGTTGTCGGAGCGAGCGGCCTTGCTGATCGAACGGCCCCTGCTTGGAAAACCGCTCCGTAAAGCCCGAGGTGCCCACGATCGGTTCCGTGAGTTGCGTTTCGTTGACCAGCAGCAGGGCTTCAATCAGGTCGTCGCCTGCTCGTTGAATCCGCCGGGTGGTGCTTTCAAAACGGTTGTCGGCTGGTTCGCCCAGGGCTTCGTTGAGTTTGGCTTCGTAATCCAGCGCCTGCCGCGTGGCGAAGTTGGCCTTGGTCAGGCGGTTGTGGACCAGGGTTTGATGTTCCAGCACCATCAAGGCCACGATGTCGCTGTGGGGGACAAGGTAGTGACCGACATCGAACTGGTCATCCAGTTTCACCACATTCTGACCGTTCGCGTTGTCGATGTCGTAAGGCCGCACTCCCTTGGGCACCAGCAGGTTTCCCAGGTGCTTCTGCTCGCCGTGCGTGCCGGTGACATACCATCCTCCCCAGCGTTTCTCCAGCGGCGTGGTATGGTCCACGGACTGGCTGCCGGCCGAAAAGATCGGCTGCCCGGTGTTATCGACAAACAGCGACCGCACCAGGTGGCCGGGCACGTTGTCGGTCCGCGACGAGCTATGGCAGATCAAACACCGATCGTTGCTGCGCTCAATTTGGGCCTTTTCCGCGGGGAACTGCGAGATCGTGTAGAACACCGTGCCCAATTGGGGATCTGCCGCCGACAGCTCGAGGACATCGCCCGACTGGCAGTACCCCAGGTATACGTCGTCGTTGAAGTAGATTGCGCGGGGCGCCTTGGGCGAGATGCGCCGCAGTTGCAGGCTGGTCTTTGAGAAGACAAGCATCTGCGAATCGACCGGGATTTCCAGGGCCTCCAGCACCGCTGGCAGGTAGCCACGCTGCTCGTCGTACTTAAGTTTTACTTCACCACTATCCACCTTGGCTTTCAAGCGGGCCACAGGATCGACTGCTTGGGTATCGCGATACCGGATGGGCGGTTCGTCGTATTCGTCGCCCAAGGCCGCACCGCTTACCGCAAATGGGGCAAGGTAACTGGCAGGATGTTGTGAGCTCAACGGGGCCAGTACAACCATTCCCAGGACAAACGCCGAAAGAAGAAATCGCACGCGGTGATGGTGGCTCATGGCGGGCTCCTGGCGTGAAGGGAGGGAGCAAGGTAGGTAGGTTTCAGGATAACGCTTGAATTCTACACGTCAAGGTGTACAATCAAGCTGCATTGATGAATCTTTGGGTGCTTTGCATGTTATCCAAGACTGCCGAATACGCTCTCCGCGCCGTGGCCTGCCTGGCCCAGCGGCCGGATCAACCCGAGTCTGCCGAGCGGCTTTCCCAGTACACCAAGGTACCGCGGCGGTACCTGCACACGGTGCTTCAAGACCTGGTGCGAGCGGAGTTGATCCACTCGCGATCGGGGCCGGGTGGTGGTTACAGCATGGCCCGTGCGCCTGGTGAGATCACCATCCTGGACGTGGTGAATGCGGTATCGCCGGTGGAGCGCATTCACCATTGCCCCTTGGGGTTGCCGTCGCATACGAGTCTTTGCCCCTTGCACGAGGAGTTGGATCGCGCGTACGCGGCCGTTGAGGAGTCGTTTGCGCGCGTCACGATCGAGCAGATTATCCGTTCAACGAGCAACATCGTGCCGCTATGCGACGTGGTTTGCGGCCCGTGAGTGCCGGCCCATGAAATCCGGCCCCTGAAATCCAGCCCCGTATGAGGGCGCGCTTGCGGTGCGCCTCTCAGGCAAGAGGCGTGCGGTTTGAGCGCGATCGCGAGGTTGCTTAGGGAGTGGCCGCCTGGAGAGCGGCCGTTAGAAGAAACGTTCTGCCTCGGCGGCCTGCCGACATCCTACCTGCGAATCCAACCAACCTGGCTTCCCAGCCCCCCCAGACCAAACACCCTCCCGCACCCCCGGCAGGTCACCTGCGCGCCCGCATGGGCGCGTTGGGTGGGCTGCGGCGGTGAACACCGTGCATCTTCAGCAATTGCCATCTTCGCGGTACCGCATCTGGCGCGGCTGCCGCACCCATTGCTCTCCTAACTCTTGCAACAGGACTGACCGATCATGAGCAAGTCTCGATGGATTGGGTCGGGCTTCGCCAGCCTGGCGGGAATCTTCGGCGTGTGCCTGGCATTGGCAGAGGAAACCACTTTGCAGAAGCAGGAAACTTCGTCCAAAGCGGCGCAGTCCCTGGCCGCTCAAAACCAGGGGACGGCGGGCAACGCTCAGCAAGACGGCGGACCGCTGGCGGACCGGGTTGCCGACGCTCGGCAGCGTGCCGTACTCATGGACGAAATCTACCAGTCTACGCTGAATGTGATGCACGAACGTTATTTTCATGGCGATCGTGCCGTGGTGCCTGCCCGGGCCATGGAAGACATCTTCAAGGAAATTCAGCAGCATAGCCGCGTGGAGGCGCGTTGGATTTCGGTCAGCTTCGATGCGATGAGTCTGAACCACAAACCTAAGGGTGACTTTGAAAACAAGGCCGCCGAGGCCATTGCCAACGGTAAGCCGTACCTGGAAACCGTCGATGGCGACTTTTATCGCCGGGCGACCCCGGTGCCGCTGGGAGCCGGGTGCGTTACCTGCCACCAAGGGTTCTTCCGCAACAGCTCGTCCAAGCCTAAGTTTGCCGGGTTGGTGATCAGCATCCCGCTGAAGGCAGCGGCCGATGCCCAAGAATAATGGGCCGTTGGCCTGCGGGGCTGCGGTGTGCTCTATCCCATTGGTCTCCTTGCTGAGCGAGTTTCCATGAGACGTTATCTTGTCCTGGCGGCGGTTGTCATTACGTTTTGGAGCTTAAGTGGTGTTGCCGCGGAAGAGGCCGCCACGCCCGTGCAACCTCACGAAAAAGGCCTGGCCGATTCGCCGGTGAAAGCCAGTTCGGTCGCCGAGGCGCGGCGCCAGGCAGAGTTGCTGCACAACTCGCTCCATGCGGCGCTGCAGATCATGCATCACCGCTATTACATCGAGGACGAAGGGCTGCTGCTGCCGGCCGCTGCCATGAAAGAAGTGTTTGCCGACGTGCAGCGAGAGTCGAACGTGGCGTTGCGCTGGCTGGTGGTGGAAGGCCAGGCGATGAACACCGACCACGAAGCGCAAACGGCGTTCGAGCAAGAAGCCGCCCGCGCCATCCGAGATGGCAAACCTTCGCACGAGATGGCTGCCGATGGCCTTTACCGCCGGGCGGCCCCGATCCTGCTGACCGCCCACTGCCTGAAATGCCACGTTCCCAACCGTACCACTACCAAGACGCACAAGGCCGGGCTGGTGATTACGGTGCCTCTGGAGAAGCAGTAAACCGCAACGCTCGCCGCACGCCGCGGTGCGATCCCTCAGATCACGCGGTGCAGGGCAACCTTTGCGGTGTGCTTACTGCGTGATGCGCTCGAACTCCATTCGCAGGCGCTGGCTCCATTGGAAGGCAGCCTTGGGCGACAGGTCGTTGGTTGAGTTGAGATCGAGTTGGCCGGAGGAGTTCACAAAGCCAGTGACGTCCGCCGCAGGGTGTTTCGTGTTGACGCTCAGCATCAGTCGCTGGTCCGGGCGGATCAGCAGCATCTGGCCGGTGTTGGTCCAGTGATAGGGGATGACGGAAAGCTGCTCCCGGGGCGGGCTGGAGAGCAGGTCCTGGCCGTAACAATGACGCACAGGTACCGGCTGCCCGGCAAGTGCCGACAGCAGCGTGGGCAGCACGTCGGCATGGGAGGTGGCGTAGTCGATTTCGCGCGCCGGGATGCCTGGTCCCACCATCACCAGCGGCACGCGCAACTGGATTTCTGAAGCCCGCGTGCCATGCGCCAATCCACCATCTTCCCCAAGCGATTCGCCGTGGTCGCCGGTGATCATCACGATGTGCCGCTGGGGATCGAGCTGCTCGATGCAGCGCATGATTTCGTGTTCCAGGCAAAGCGCCGAGTTTCGGTAGCGGTTGGACAAGATGGCCGGATCGACCGTCGTCCAATTGGTGCGGTCCACATTTTCCCCAACCGGCTGGTATATCTGGAATTCCTCGGGCGACGGGTAGGGGAAATGCGTCGTCAGCAGAAAACAGACGATGAACTGGGGGCGCCTGCTGGTGGTCATCAGCCGCACCGCGTGGTCGAGCACGGCACGATCGCGGACCGGCCAGTCGCGCCAGTCGGTTCCGCCTTCAATCACCACGTGGTCGAAGGTGCGTTCGTTGACCATTTCCCCCATCCGCCGCCAGTGGGCGAACGCGCCGCTGGTAATATACGTACACTCGTACCCTGAGCCGCGCATCGAGACCGTGGCTTGCGGCGGCATCTGGCGGTCGAGGGCTGCGTCGAAGGCCAGCGGCGAACGGCCGTAGAGCAGGTGAAACAGCCCCAGATGCGAAGCGTTGCTGCCGCAATAGTGTTGCCGCAGACGCAGGCCCGAGTTGGCCCACTGGTCGAGCCGGCTCATCAATTCGGGCGAGATGGTATCGTGCCGCAGGCTTTCGCAAACCAGCCACAGTACGTGTGGCGGTTGCTCGTCGCCCTGCACCTGAAACACGGCCTGCTCATCGATGGGCTTGGGCTGCTTGATAGCGTCGTAATACTGGCTGTAGATCGGTTGGACCGACGTGTTTAGCTTGAGCAGGAAGTTGTCGAAATCCTGGGGGCGGTGGAAGTAGATGGGGGTGGCGTACCGTACCTCCTTGGCATGGTAGGACACTTCGTCGACTTGTTGATCCTCGGCGTCGTACAAACCAATGCGGTCGCCGCGATTGCGCAGTGCCAGCTTGCGTCCCGGCGGGATAATGATCCGCGTTTCACCCGGTTGCACGGTTCCGTCGAGCTTGAAACGCTGCCGCAGGGTATTGGTTAAGTGCCAGCCGCTGATATCGATCGGCTCGTCGGAGAAGTTGTGCAGGTGGACGGCTTCGTTGCCGTAGTCGTCCCCGGCCGGGTTCGGGAGCAGCGCCACGATACGCACCGCGGCCCCATCGCGAGCGACGGGGCCACCCAGCAGGTGGCCAATCCCGGTCGATCGCGGATCGACGAACGTCACGTCGATGGGCAGCGCCAGTTGAAGTTGCCGCAGCACCAGGCTCTGGCTCACACCAGCTTGGGCCGGCAGGACACCGAGCAGTAATCCCAAGATGCCGAGATTCGCGGCCAGCAGCAGCCGCCGCTGCGTCGTGAGGCTGAAGCGGCGCGCCATCGATCGGGTTGCCCGGTGGCAGAGCAGCATCAGTCCCAGCCCCGCGGCGATCACGGCCGTTAGCATCCCCAGGGCCATCCAAGCAATCCCCCACCAACCGCCAGCCCACTGCGTGTGATTGGCCGACGCATCGCCCGGTCGCAAGGCATCGATCACGTAAGGGAGATAGTCCAGTGCATGGTTGCCTGCCAGGCGCTGAACGGCCAGGTCGGCAACCCACCAGAAGGTGAGCAGCGACCAGCCACTGAACATTACGAGCCGTCCCAGCCGATTCCAGCCGCGCCCGTGCAGCACGGTGGCAACCAATGCCAGGGGGGTCAGCAACATCAGCGATTTGAAGACCATCAGCCACAGCAGCACGATCCGGTCCCAAAGCGTCGGTTCCAACTGCTGCCAGGCATACATGCGGCGGTAGTGTTCCCACTCCATCAATGCGGTCAGCATCACCGAGGACGCCACAAAGAACAGCACGGTGCTGAACCAGAACCCTCGGGTGGCCGCCAGCGGCAGCGCGTCGGCAAGGGCCTGCTGCGGGGCTGCTGGTTGCGCACCGGTATTACCGGTACTGCTGGCGGCCGCTTTGCCCGATGCGGTGCCCTTCCGTAGATTGCGTATGGCAGCGGTACTACCGATGGTACTCATGGCCTGGCAGGGTATGGTGTGGACTGCGATGTACTGAGCGGGGAGCGTCCCGGGATTGGCCTGGTCGAACGTGCCAGCTTCCTTGTGCCGTGGATGGCTCTGCCCCGGACCGCTGGCCACCAGGAAACGCCGTGGTTCCCTCGAGGTGGTTGCGGCGGAGAGACTTCCACCGCATGCCGTGTAAGACATACAACCGCGCGCGGGCGCGCATGCGCTGCCAGCAGCCTGCATGTTGAGCCACAGCGGCCGACCCATGCGGTAGCAGCTTGAGCAGATGCGGTAGCTGCCAGCCTGCCGGCGTGGTCGCGAGACGGCGTGGCCAGGGCAATCCCGTGGCCGAGAACGATATGCGAGATGGGGGGCGGCAGTTGATTATGCGCCGATCCTTGGTGCATCAACATTACCACGTGCGTGGCGGGGGGGGCTATCAACCTCCGTGCATGGAATCCCCTTTGAAGGGAGGGCAGATTCTGTAGCAAAGCGTGGATTGGAGCAAGCCCATTCCGGCGTGCCCCCCCACCGTACTGCCGTGCTGCCCGCGCAAAGCACGCATCGCCGGGCGCCGTACGAATCCCTGTGCGAAAGTCCGCTTGATGCATCGCGCACCAACGCTCGCTCTGCTGGCAAGCAGCGAACTTGTGGAACGATGGGTCGGACCACCGACCACTTGCGACGCGGGCAATTCGTCAAGTAGGTCCGGCCGCGGCCCCGCCGCTACGGCGTTTCTTCCAGATACGTGTAGCCGCGCATGCCTTCTTCGTAGAACCGCATCAGGCGGCCGGCCAGTTCGTCGTCCAGCCGCGATTCGCGGACGGCGCGCTCGACATCGGAGCGGAGATTGCGTACCAGGGCATCGCTATCGAAGTTGACGTATTGGAGCACCTCGCGGACCGTGTCGCCTTTGACCACGGAATCGAGCACTACGTTGCCGTCCTCGTCGAGGTGGACGTGGACGGCGTTGGTATCGCCGAACAGGTTGTGCAAATCGCCCAGGATTTCCTGGTAGGCACCCGTCAGGAACACGCCGATGTAATACGGCCGGCCGTCGTACGTGTGCAGCGGCAGGGTCCGTTTCACATCGCGGCGGTCGATGAAACGGTCGATCTTGCCGTCGGAGTCGCACGTGATGTCGCCCAGCACGGCCGGGTGGCGCGGCGGTGTGTCCAGCCGATGGATCGGCATCACCGGGAACAACTGGTGGATGGCCCAACTGTCGGGTATCGACTGGAACAAGGAGAAGTTGCAGAAATAGGTCTCGCTCAACAGCGAATCGAGGCTCTGCAATTCCTCGGGCACGTAATCCATGTCCTTCAGTTGCCGCTGAATCTTGCGGAGGATCGCCCAATACAGGCTTTCGGCGATGCACCGCTGGTCCAGCGGCAGGTAGCCGTTGCAGAACAAGCTGATGGTGTTTTCCAGCGCCTGCTGGGCATCGTGGTAGCGTTCCAGGATGTTGCGGCTGGTGAGGTCCTCGAAGGCGTCGCGCAGATCGTGCAGCGGCTGTTCAAAGTGCTCGGGCACGCTGGGGATTTCGCCGTTACCCTGGGCGGCGACCCCCAGCACGTTGAACACCAGCACGCTGTGGTGAGCGACCAGGGCGCGACCGCTTTCAGAAACAATATTGGGGTGAGGGATGTTGGCGTCGTCGCACACGCTCTGCACGTAGTGGACCACGTCGTTGGCGTATTCCTGCAGCGTGTAGTTCATGCTGCTTTCGAAGTCGGTCTGCGAGCCGTCGTAGTCGACGCCCAGGCCGCCGCCCACGTCCAGGTATTGCAGCCCGGCCCCCATCCGCGACA
>CAZEEG010000042.1:0-7795 GCA_964511065.1 uncultured Pirellulales bacterium
GCACATCACCTGGGCGGTGAACTCGCTTTCGCACCGCTGGGGATACCGCAACTATGAGACAGGCGAAAACAGCACGAACAACTGGTTTGTCGCCCTCATCAGCAACGGCGAAGGCTGGCACAACAATCACCACGCCGATCAACGCAGCGCCGCCCACGGGCATCGCTGGTGGGAGTTCGACGTAACCTGGATCACGATCCGAATCCTGGAAGCAATTGGGCTGGCCAAGGATGTCGTTCGTCCCCGCCGCCGACCAGAAAAACTGGTTCGCGTCCACGGCACAGGCGACCAGTAGGCTGGTTCTGGCACGTTTGCCTTTCACCTGCTGAAGCCGCTGCCCGCTGGCACGCCGCTGATCGACCGGTTCCACCTCGCCGCGACACCACCTTCTGCGGCCAGTCAAACCTTGGTACCCATGCAAACATCGCCCGGGATATGGCCACCCGGCCGCGGAAAGCACGCGGTCGCAGACTGCCACCTGCCAACCGCTCCAGGTGTGTTCACACAATCGGCCATGCCCGGCTTGGCTTTCCACGCCCTCCGGCGGTGAAGGCCCGATTGCCGGGGAGCGCACACCACAGGCCACGCCCCCTCTTGAGCGCATGCCATAGCTGATCGCGGGTTGCTCGCAGAGGCGTTGTGGCGATCGTGATGCCCGCCCTAGCCAATGCCACGTGGCGAGCACCCGGCCGGCACAACCTCGCCATCTCGATCAGGGCACGATTTTCCGCGCCTGCACTGCCCTTAGCGTCGTGGCGCGCATCAATCGCAGACTGGGCGCTCGTACCCCAGGCTTGCTTGCCAGTGATCGAGCGGGCTACGGCAGGCTGTACGCCTGGCCGTCGCTACGGCCAGCCATGTAGTTCAGCACCAGCGGATCGGCATGATTGGCCACGGCTTCCACGCGGGCATCGCCAAAAGCAAACTGCGTCACGCCCGGGTGCCAGCTACCAAAACGGTAGTAGTCGACATCGTCAGTTTGATAGGCGGTGCTGTCCGCCAACGTAACGACGTTTTCCGACGGCGAGATCGCCAACCCCAGGCCGGCGATCTTCACACCGCCACCGTGCCCGGAGTGTAGGTGGGCCGCATTGTATGGGTTGTCGTACCCGGGCTGTCCGGCCCGATCGGGGTTCAGGTGCTTCTCCCCCACCAACGCCGTGTACGAGAGGCCATCGGTCACGCCGCCGATCGTCACGCGCGAACGAATTTCCGGATGGCCAGTTGCGCTGGAAAAATTGATGGGCGGGATGATGGAACCACCCAGGTAGCCCGCATTGGCATAGGCCTGCGACCACTGGCCCAATCCGCCGTTGACCTCGGAAATCGCCGAAGGGATGGTCGTGCCGTGGTAGGTTACGCCCACGCACACATAGTCGATGCATTGGCCGGCCCAAATGGCGTTGTTGCCGTTGATGCGGAAACCGCGGGTCGGGCAGAAGTACACGTCGGAGCGATCCTCGGCCAGGAGCACCGCGTTGGAATAGCCCGAGGGGTTGAGGGCCTCCTCGGCCACGTCTTCCCGGAGGTTGAGCAAGGCATAGGGGCCCGTTTTCTCCATGACCGGCCACAGCAGTACCGGCCAGGCGATCCCGTTGAAAACCGGCGCGGAAGCGGGCGGCAGTTGCTCGCTGTTGCGGTCGGCGTGCAGCAACATGGCGGTCGCCCACTGCTTGAGATTGCTCGAACAGTTGGCACGGCGGGCGGATTCGCGGGCGGCCTGGATGGCGGGCAGCAGCATGGCGATCAGAATCCCGATGATGGCGATCACCACCAACAGTTCGACCAGCGTAAAGCCGCTTCGCCGGCCCTCGCACGTGCTATTGGATGAATGCGTCAACATGGGCGCTCCAACAGTTGAACCAGACGACATGACAGTCCGAAAACGGCGGCAACCTTGAACGGCTACTTCGCGGTGCGCACTCAGAAACGATGTCCGCAACCAGGTTTGCCGGGGGGCAGTAAGCACAGAGAAGCGAGCCGCTTCACCAGCCATATCACCTCACGCCACCACCAAATAATCCATTGCCTATTGATGGTTGGGCCGCCAATGTCCGGTCGTCCAACGATCGGCACCGGACGTCTTCTGTTTCCAGCGCAAGCTGGCCGCATTTCGGAGGTGCATCACGAAAGCAAGCAGACATTAGCAGCGCAGGTTTCCATAAGAATACTTTCCATATACACGATATAAATAGACGCGGCTGGGGGGCGAGGCAGCTCACATCGCCCATGAATTCCGGGCTCGATTCATCAAGGCAACTATGTGCCGCGGGCGGTGCCAGCGATGCCGCGTCAAACCAACAGCAGGGAGGGTGGCGCAAAACGGCCGCCCTCCCTGCATGCGTATCTCCTCTGGGCCTGGCCATAGCCAGGCTCAACCATCATGTTACGGCAGATTGTATGCCTGCCCGTCGGCACGGCCGCTCATATGCAGCAGTGCCCTGGCATCAGCATGATTGGCCACGGCTTCCACCCGGGCGTCGCCAAACGCGAACTGCGAAACGCCGGGATGCCAACTGCCAAAGCGGTAGTAGTTCACATCGCTCACACCGTTGCCGTTGGGTTCGCTGAGCGTCACCACGTCGTTCTCGGGCGACGAAGCCAATCCCAAGCCGGCGATGCGGGCACCACCGCCGAAGCCCGAGCTCAGGTGGAGCGGGTTGTACGGGTTGTCGTAGCCGGTTTGACCAAAACGGCTGGGGTTAAGGTGCTTCTCCCCGATCACGGCCGTGTAGCTCATGCCGTCGGTCACGCCGCCAATCGTCACGCGCGAGCGAATCACCGGGTGCCAATCGGTTCCGGCGGAAAGCTTCATCGAGGGAATCAACGGACCGCCCAAGTAGCCGGCCCCGAGCAGTGCGGGCGACTTGGTATCGTGCCAGCCGCTCAAGCCGCCATTGATATGCGCTTCCGTCAGTTCTGGTGTGAGGCTATCGGCGGTGACGCCAACGCACACGTAGTCGATGCATTGTCCGCCGTAACGGGTTTCGGCATACGTCCCGTGCATCCGCAAGCCGCGTGTGGGGCAGAAATACAAGTCCGACCGGTCCTCCGCCACGATCGGCGAGTTATTGGCGTCGTCGAGGCCGGCACGCAGGTTAAGCTGCTGGTAAGCGGGGCCCTTTTCCATCATCGGCCAAAGCAGCCCCACCCAGCTAATACCCTGATTGCTCATGTTGTGTCGCGATATCGCCGAGGGCGGCAATTGCTCAGAATTGCGATCCGCGTACACCATCATGGCCGTGGCATACTGCTTGAGATTGCTTGAACAGTTGGCACGGCGAGCAGATTCGCGCGCGGCTTGGATGGCTGGCAGCAGCATCGCGATCAGAATGCCAATGATCGCGATCACCACGAGCAACTCCACGAGCGTAAAGGCAGCGCGCCGCAGCAGACGCTGACGGGGGATAGGGGCAATCAACATGGGCGCTCCAACGGTTAAACCGGACGATAAGAAAGTCGCTACAGGAATCGTCAGGCGGGTATCCGAATGAGGATCCCGTTCTCACATTTCAGAAATGAGCTGGATTTGGAGACCCGGCGATGCGCAGGCACGCCCGCGACAAAGTTCACCAGGTTGCCCCTGGATGACAGGCCCGCACCGCCGTCCGCAGAGATCACTGCGAAGGACATCGCCGTAATGGAAGCGTCACGCCCTCCGCATGAAGACCGCGGCACAGCCACGAACCATTCTTGGAAGCGCGGCAATGATCCCAGTGTATCGCTGAACAAGAAAATGGAAAAGGATGCTGTATTCGTTATTTATGAAATATCAACGATTTCGCTACACCTTCTGGGTGGAAGGCACAGCGTAATCAACCCATATTTGTGGTATACAACCCCGCCGACGGATTGTGGGCAACTGAGATATTGCGACTAATCATCACATCTAAATAGAGAAGGACGGCGAGACTGCCGTCCTTCTCCACAGACCCTCAATCTGGTTGCCACGGCGCGTGGGGCCGCTGATCGGTAGCCTACGGCAGGTTATAGGATTGGCCGTCGGACCGACCTGCCATGTAATTCAACACCAGCCCATCAGCATGGTTGGCCACCGCCTCCACGCGGGCATCACCAAATCCAAACTGGGTGACTCCCGGATGCCAGCTGCCGAATCGATAGTAGTTGACATCGGTGGTCTTGCTGGCGGTCTCATCGGGCAGGACGACTTCGTTTTCGTTGGGCGAAATCGCCAGGCCCAGTCCGGCAATCTTCGCACCGCCGCCGTAGCCCGACGAAATGTGGCCCGGGTTGTAAGGATTGTCATAACCGGCCTGCCCGGCACGACTGGGATTCAGGTGTTTCTCACCGATCATCGCGGTGTAGGACATACCATCGGTCACGCCTCCGACGGTCACGCGCGACCGGATGCCTCGTTGGGGACCTGCTCCGACATAGCCCGAGGGCGGGATGATCGAACCCCCGTAATAGCCGGCACTGTGCAGCGCGGAATGGTAGGCATCCAGGCCGCCGTTTTCCGCAGCCAAATCGCCGGGAATGGTGTCACCATAGTACGTCAGCCCGATACATACGTAGTCGATGCACTGGCCGGCGAACGTTTCAGGGTAGCCGTTGATACGGAAACCGCGGGTGGGGCAGTGGTACAGGTCGGACCGATCCTCGGCGATGATCCTCCGGTTATTCCAGCCATTGGCGTTGAGCGTCTCGTTGGCGACGTCCTTGGTAAGATCCAGTTGGCTGTAAGCGGGCCCTTTTTCCATGACCGGCCACAACAATACCGCCCAACCGATCCCATTCATGTCCTGGACCTGCGAAGTCGATGGCGGCAACTGCTCGCTGTTGCGATCCGCGTGCAGCAACATCGCTGTGGTCCATTGTTTCAGATTGCTGGAACAATTCGCACGGCGGGCCGACTCCCGCGCCGCCTGAATCGCTGGCAGCAACATGGCAATCAGGATGCCGATAATGGCGATGACCACCAGCAACTCAACCAGCGTAAAGCCCGGACGCTGAGATGTCCGCGTGCATCGTTCGTGATCAACCTGCATCAAATCGCACTCCTGATGGTTCTATGAAAAAGGGGACGCGATGATTCGCGGGAACGGACATTTGTTTGACCGGCATTGGCTTTCCAGGCAGCGCCGCCGCGGCTAGCCGGATCATGAAGCAACCCACCGCCAAATCCCGCGCCTCGTCACATGCCCGCCGCTCGGCACGCCGGCGCTAAGCAGTGGCTACGTTCCGTTCTGATGGCAACCTACCACCGTTCGCTCGGCAACGCGGCCAAATGGTACGCCTTTTGGACAGCGACCATGGTGTTGCGGCGAACGACGGTCGCTGCGGATTCTCACGGCACCGCGTGGCAAGTACCGCCTCTCATAAAGCGGCAATCAACTCCGTTGGCATGATGAAGTATTCTGTTCCCGGTGATAGCCGGTAATTCCTGCCATCGCTCCACCACATACCAATGGTGGCAACTCACGCCCCCCTAGATGGGAGTCACAGATAACCAGGCGGAATATACGGCCTCATTCCAAGGAGTTTCTTGGGGCGGGGGCCTCTCCTGATTCTCTGCTTTTACTCGCGGTGCATGTTGATGGAAGTCCCTTTTCAGGTGGGGGGCAGCTTTTTCAATCCATACAAATGACTTCGAGCATTTTCGTTTGGCTCACAAGCGGGGGAATGCCATAGAAGGACGTTGATGGTATGGCGGCTGAATGGTTCCATAGCGAGCCACCATAAGCGCAAAGCAACCGATGCGCAGATGGCCGGATTGAGTGGCGGGAAGGCGAGAGCCTCACGGCTCGCAAGCGGGGGCGCCGCTCAAACGGTGAAGCTGCGCGCGGCCTGGAGAGATTGGCCAAGCGAAGTGATTCGAAGCCAAGATGAGACGATGCGGCAGGCCTGTGCGCAGGCGTTCAGATGCGGGCAGAACAGCGCAAGGAAGACCACCGCTGGCGGCGGCGTTCTCGGCGCAAAGACCGTCTCGATCGGGGGGCAATACCGCCTGGGGGGCTGCTTGGGCGTGCTGACGGTCGTTAGAGCGTCAACTGAAATCCCACCAGCACATACAAGCCTTCCCGTGGATGTTCGCCATCGAAGGCGCGCGGAACGCTGTTCTCCAGCATCACGGCGGTGTACCAGGAGAAGCTATCTGTGAAATCGTAAGCAAATTTGACAAGTCCGCGCCGCGAAATTTCGTCGTGGATGCGGTCGCCGATGGCGTCGGGAAAGTACTCGCCATAGTTGAAGTGCAGTTGCCAGGAATCGGCGATGTACCCCAGGTCAACGTAGTAGCCCACGCCTTCCAGCGGTTCGCCATCGGCCCGGCGCAATTGGCGATTGTACAGGCTGCGTCCCCAGGTGATGTCGTCGAGCATGAGATCGCCCTTGCGGCGGCCGTACTGATCGTAGATCACTTCACCGGAAAGCATCCATCGGCCCCACCTGAGCATGGCGTCGAGCCCGACATGGTTATTGCGCTCCTTCTGGCCTTCGGATCCGATGCCGTCCTGCCATTTGACCGAACCGCCGACCGCCCAGGTTTCGTCTTCCAAGCCCAGTCGGGCGACAATGGCTTTTGAGGAGTTGGCATCGCGGTCGAATCCACCGTTGGTCAGGGCGAAGGTGCCGACAAAGATCGACGGGTCGTATTGCAGCAGGATACCCGTTTCGCGCCAGCGGATCGCTTCGCTGCGGATGAACGGGGCGTCGTCCATCTCGTTGCTGAACAGCGGAAAATAGAACCGGCCAAACGGCGTGACCATCTTACCTACGGCGATCATGAAATCGCCCTCGCGCGCTGAGATCGCCAATTGCGAAATCTCAACCACGTCGATGTCGAAGTTGTGCGAGAACGATGCTCGGGTGGGGGTATCAACGAGAATGTTGCGGTCGAACGGTTGATTCAAGTAAAGCTCGGCATCCAGCCTGGTGGTCCAACCCGTTTCGTCGGTTTCAACAAAGCCGTACAAGCCGCCTTCGGCACCGAACGTCGATTCCAAACCGGTGAACCACAACCGCCGGTCGCTGCGATAATACCCTCGGGCGTAAGCCGAGATGTCGTAGCGGATGGTGTCAGACCAAGCGCGGCCTTTTTGGGTTTCTATACCTGTTGCCGGATCCTGGTTGATATCCAGTTGCTGCGAGGGCGGCAGTTCCTCAAGAAAGGCCGCCGGGGCGACCGGCAGGGCTGCCGTCTGGGGTTCGGCCGATGGATCGGTTTCGGCTTCGCCACCGGAGGGCTGTCGGGCGGACACGTCGTGCTGGCCTGGTGCAGGCGGCAGTCGCCTGGTCGTTGGTGCGTCCAGGTTCCGGCAAAGCGACCGGGAGATAGCCGTAACATCCACCCATTCTTCGGCGCGCAGGGCAGTCGTGCTCGCAGAAGATAGCAACAGCGCGACCAGTAACTGGGTGCAGCGGGACATCGTCAATGCTCGGCGGGTGCGGGAAAAGGCGATCCGGCATAGACCTGACCCGCGATCGGTGCGACGACCGCAGACCTGACATCCTAGGCGGTGGCGAATAATGACAGCTTTTTCGAGGCCCTAGATAGCACGACTAGCGGGATCGGTGCATCGTGGCGGGCCGAATCGCGGTATTCCGCGTTATCGACTTCAGGATGGAGCCGATTCAATGATTGTGATGAATGACCGGAATTTGTCGCTTATTGGCCCATGGCGGAATACTCGGGCAGCCCCGCCTGATGAGTGGCATTCGGGCCCAGTCTTGGTGAAGCTGCGCTGCCCAATTTGTGCGAAAGCTTTGGCCCCCCGCAGGTTTGCACGAACTCCCCACTGACGCAGGTGCGTTCGGTCTGGCACGACCGGAGGAA
>CAZEEG010000042.1:7895-17943 GCA_964511065.1 uncultured Pirellulales bacterium
GGCGGCCGGGCTGAGGTTCAGCACCATCAAGACATTGCTGGCGCTAGCTCGCGGTGCCATCATGGCGAATGCCAAGGGGACTTTGGCCGCCATGGTGATGCACGCGGTGCTTGCAGAGGCACGGGTCACTGACGGCGACCCCACTATCAGGCGGTCCTGTACCAGGTTGCCGTTTGTCGGAATCGAAGGCTGATGGCTGGCGTCGAACTGCACGAACTCGAAAAAGTCTATCCCAACGGCAGGCATGCCGTGCGGCGATTGAGCCTGGCGATTGGCGAAGGCGAACTCCTCGTGCTCGTGGGGCCATCAGGTTGCGGCAAGACAACGTTGTTGCGGATGATCGCTGGCCTGGAAGGTATCACCTCTGGCGAAATCCGCATTGGCGGCCGCTTGGTGAACGGCCTCAGCCCCCAACTGCGCAACATTGCGATGGTCTTTCAAGACGACGCGCTGTATCCGCACAAGTCGGTGCGCAAGAACCTGGAGTTTCCACTGCGGATGAAGTCGCAGCCTCGCGATCAGCGCCGCCGCAGTGTGGAAGAGGTCGCCCAAAAACTGGGCCTTTTCGCCGTGCTGGACCATAAGCCCTGGCAACTCTCCGGCGGCCAGCGCCAGCGGGTGGCGATGGGCAAGGCCATGGTGCGCCAACCGGAAGTGTTCTTGTTGGACGAGCCGCTATCCAACCTGGATGCCAGGCTCCGGGTGCAAATCCGCAGCGAAATCGCGCTGCTCCAGCGGCAACTCGGCACCACCATGCTCTATGTGACGCATGACCAGATCGAAGCCATGACCCTAGGGCAACGCGTGGCCGTGATGCTCGACGGCACGCTCCAACAAGTAGCGCCCGGCCAGGAGCTTTATGACCGGCCGGCCAACGTGTTTGTGGCACGCTTTATCGGCAGCCCTGCGATGAATGTGTTTGCAAGCCGCATCCGCTTTCAGGCTGGCGACCTGGGGGTGGCCTTTGGCGACACAGTCATTCCGCTGCCGGCGCGATGGCATGCCGCCGCCCAGCCTTACCAAAATCGGGAAATTTACCTGGGGCTCCGGCCCGAGGCATTTCTGCTGGCCGACCAGCCGTGCCCGCCCTCCTTCACCACCACGGCCGGATCAACCGCCGCAGACTCCCGCCAGGCTCAGTCAAACGAAGCTGGGCATCGTGTCGAAGCAGGGTGTCGTGCCTGGCCTTCGTTCCGCGCCAAGACCGTGGCGGTCGAATCGCTAGGGCATGAATCCATCTTGCTGATGGAGAGCCCGCAGCCCGTGGTTCGGGAGCCAGAGTTGGCCCGGGAGGAAACCTCAACGGCACCTCAACAGGGCAATACGCCCATCGCAGAAGCAGAAGATCGCCAAGCTCGGCTGATGGCGGTTCGGCTCCCGGCCCGGTCACGCCCGGCGGCAGTCGGCGAACCGCTGCACCTGGCAATCGATCCAGAGGCCGTTCACCTGTTTGGTCCCGATGGGGCGCGCATCGAGAAACCGTGAAGGGCCGAACATCAACCGGCCCCCCCTGCACTCAGACCAATGTCCGTGGGCCGCGCTACGGGGCCTCAACCGGGCTCTTCACGGCGAAGCTGACGTTGATGCGAAACTCGGGCTCGCGAGGGTGGGATGCCTTAAGGACGATCGTACCCAACTCGCCTTGCCCGCTACCCAGGTGGGAAACAGCAGGGCTGTCGGGCCGCACGAACACGCGGATCGGCACCTTAGTGATCAAGTCGCCCAGGTGGCTCGTGGGCTGGATTTCGACCCCCAAATACTCGGGCTCGACCGATTCCACCTCGACCTTGAAGTCGCGCCGGTACTCGCCGCGAACGTATAAATCGACGGTACGGCTACTGTCTTGCGGTTCCACCGTGCCCAGGTGGAGAATGTGGCGCTGCTTGTCCCAGCCGGTCGCCACCAGCGACAGGTCTTGCACCACATCGAGCACGAGCGGGATTTCCACCTGCTCATCATCCAGATTGTGATGGAACAGAATTTTCTGTTCATGGGTGCCGTTTTCCAGCCCCGGCTTCACCGTCACCTTCAGCAGCAGGCCGGAGAAAGCGTCTTCGGTACTTAGCTCGGCTTCTGAAAGCGGCGAGGTTTCAAGCGTCACATACGAGGCCAGCTTGGAAGTGCCCAACTTGAGGTCGCGGATTTCCAGCGGGCGGTCCTTGTCGTAGGCGTAGATGCGCACCTGTCCGCTTGTTTCGCGGCCCGGTGCGGTGGACAGTTGCAGTCGCTGCGGATACGGCAGCACCATGTAGACGGCGCGGCCCGATACCATCAATTCGATGCGAGGCCGCCGCGGATCATTCGTGCGGAGCACGGCTGTTTCGCGGAAGATCTGGGCGTGCCCTTTGCCGTGCCAGGTGACGCTCACGCGGCCCGATTCGCCTGGCATCAGCACGTTCTTTTCAATCGCCCCCACCGTGCAGCGGCACGAGGAATCCTCCGGACGCGTGGTGAGCCGCAGGGGGGCGTCGCCTTCGTTGGTAACCACAAATGCGTGCGATTGCTCGCTGGTTGCCAGCACGGGGCCGAAGTTGTGCAGTTCCTTATCGAGCACGGCGACGGGGTGCTTGCCCTCGACCACCGGAGCGGCAAGCGCGACGGTTTCGCCCGGCAGCCCCACACGCCAGACGGCAAACCCCAAGCCAAGCCCGCTCCCCAGGGCGGCGGCAACCAGCACTAAAAGCACAATGCGCATCAGCAGCAATCCTCTACGATGGGCCGTTGGAGCCGCGCAGGCCGGCGTCTGCGGGCAACCGATTCCATCGTATGCCACGACGCAAGGCGTGGTCAAACCGTCTGCGGGGAGCGGTTGCCCCCGGCCGCTACCCTATTGTTCTACCACCACCAGAAAAATGGCCATCACCAGCCCCAAGATAGCCAGCAGAATTGCGAGCGCCGTTTCAAACAGATAATGCTTGGGCCGGCTCAACTCGCTCTTAAAATCACTCGCAAACTGGCGGTGCCGCAGGGCTGCGTACACGTTGACGACCACGCCGGTGATCACCAGCGCCGTGCCCATCCACAGCGAGAAGCCGGTGGAATGCACCGCGGGCATACGTTCAACCGTGGCCAGATGCCGCAGAAACAGACCGAAGCGGGCAACCAGAAATCCAAACCCCATCAGGGCCAGCGCCGTACGAATCCAGGCAAGCAGGGTGCGCTGTCCGGCCAGAAAGGTCCGCAGTTCATCGGAGGTGGGCGGGGTTGGCGCCGCTTTGACTGCGGACGATGCTGCCGGAGAATCGGCCTGCGGTGGTTGGAGGTGGTCGGCGGTCATGGCCGCCTATTGTTTCGGAACGAGCCGGGGCTGGCAAGGCAGCGATCCAGTCATCTGGCCGCCGGCCAAGCCACAAAGCGGGCTCAACCGTCAGCCCGACTTAGCAGCAGGGCTTGCCAAGAGCAGGGCCGGCCCAGCAGGAAGTTTACTCGTCCTCTGGTGGCATCCGCATGGTTACGGTGACCGTGGTGCCCTGGCCGGGGGTGGTTTCCCAGTGGGCCTGGCCTTGGAACATCTCAGCCCGCTCCACCACGCCGCGGATTCCAAACCGTTCTTCCGGGATGGCGCCCAGATCAAAGCCGCGGCCATCGTCGCGAATGGTGATGTGAAAATCGGTGGCTGTCTGGCGGAGGTCGATATCAATCTGCTGCGGTTCGGCGTGCCGCAGGGCGTTGTTGACCAGTTCTTGGATGATGCGGAACACGACGCCATTGAACAGCGCATCGACCTTCTCGCGTTCGATCTGGCTGACGAGCGAAAACTGGCAGGTACTTACCTTGTTCCACTCGGCGATGGCATGTTGCACGCTCTTGGTGATGCCGCCTTCGTCGATAATCATCGGCCGCAGGTCGGTGATTAACTGCCGGGCCTGGTTGATCGCTTCGCGGATCAATTGCCGGGCCATGGGGAAGGCGGGCAGCTCCTCATCAGAAATCCGGTGCCGGGTCCCTTCCAGGTACAGGCTGGCCCCGATGATCTTTTGAGCCAGGCCGTCGTGGATGTCGTCGGCCGTCAGTTTCAGTTCCTCCTCCTGCAGGATGAACAACTGGCGAATGATGGCCGCCTTCTGCCGGAGCTTTTCCTCGGCCTGCTTGCGCTCGGTGATGTCCTGCATGGCGCCCAGCACGCGCGTCACCTTGCCATTGGCATCGCGGGCCAAAAGGGCCCGGTTGAAAACGTGAGCGTACGAACCGTCGCGCTTGCGGTAACGATACTCGCAGTTCCAGCGATCTTCGGTGCCAGCCATCTTGTCTTGCAGCGACCCGACTACGCGCTGTTGGTCGCCGGGATGGATGAATTCGATCCACCAATCCCACGAGTCGCCCGCGTGACGCCGCGGCAGGCCAAAAGCCGTTTCGAACACGTCGTTGCACCAGACCGTTTTCTCGATCAGGTCCACGTCCCAGATGGCGTCGCTGGTGGCCTGCATCACCAGCCGCAACCGTTCCTCGCTGGTCCGAAGTTCGTCGGCCTGCTTCTTTTGTTCGGTAACGTCGCGGGCGGTGGCCACGATCTGCCCATCGAGCACGCGCCGCGACATCCACGCCAGCCAGCGGTACGAGCCATCGCGGCAGCGATAGCGGTTTTCGAACTGGATCGTCTGATAGCCTGAATCCAGAAGCCGGCCGGCTTCGCGGAGGGTGGATTCGCGGTCGTCGGGATGGACGAACTCGACATACGGCCGCTCAAGCAACTCGCGCTCCGTCCAACCCAGCGTCGTCGTCCAGGCGGGATTCACCCGAACGAAGTAACCCCGGGTATCGGCCAGGCAGAACAGCTCGTTGCTGAAGTAGAAAAAATCCGTCATTACCGTGGACCGGCGCTGGATATCGTGGGCTGCGATGTGGAGTGCCACCGGAGAGGCCCTTTTCGATGGGAAGCAAGTCGGATCAGAGAGGCTTCACATTGTTCGCGAAGTAGGGCCGGGGAATATTCCCTGAAACCACGCTTCTTTGCGAAATATGCACACCCCCCACCCGCCACCTGAGGCAGCGTTGCCGCCCCCTCCCAACGCCCCCTCTAAGGGTTCATTCCCATTGGCGGCCCGATGCCGTCAGGCGAACCGAAAAGACCGCCATGATCTTGCCACCCCCTATTGGGGACCAGTCCCTCCATAAGTGGTACGACGGAGTAGCAGGATTCTTGGGCCAGTGCTTCACCGCGTCACTTAAAATGGCAAACCATCCGGCAAAATTTCTCTATGGATTTCGGGCCCATTTTGCGTACAAAAAGCGAGCAAGCCACCCTTTTGAGGGAAGCGATTTTGTCTGGATTCACCCACTAGGATTCTTGTTGCAGGGCGATGCCTAAGGTTTCCGGCCCAGGGGCGTCATTAAAGTTGGATTGGTAGTTTTAATTTCAACGTGCACGTTCAAGCGGTCATCATCCATGCAGACGGAGGCCGGCCAATTTGCCGCGTGGTGGTGCAGGCATCCCCCCTTATGCTTACGGGGGGCAGAGGCGAATCATGGGTGCCCCGGTTTTGAAATGGGGGTAGCCCTCATGCCGGGGCGCAGGTTTTGCCGGGTACGATCCAACACGTTTGGGTGGTCCCCTGTGTGCCGTGCGACGGCGACAGCTACGCGACACTTTCGTTAAGCGGAGTTTTGCCATGCAGGTTGCGGCGGCGGTATGCACCACTTGGAGAGGCTGCGCCACATTGGCAGCCTGGGCCATGTTGAGTTATTCAGCGTTTGCCTTGGCCGAAGACGCGGCCGGTGCCGCCAAGGACAGGTCGCGCCCCAATGTCATTCTCATCATGGCCGACGACATCGGCTCCGAGTGCTACGGCTGTTACGGCAGCCAGCAGTACAGCACCCCGAACATCGACCGCCTGGCCGCGGGCGGGATGCGCTTTACCCATTGCTACTCGCAGCCACTTTGCACGCCCAGCCGCGTGAAGCTGATGACCGGGTTATCGAATGCCCGAAACTACTGCGCCTTCTCCATCCTTAACCGCGACCAGCGAACGATCGGCCAGTACTTCAAAGAGGCCGGTTATGCGACCGCCGTAGCGGGCAAGTGGCAACTCCTCGGAGCGGAGCACTATCCGGAACGCTTTCGCGGCAAGGGCACCTGGCCGCACGAAGCAGGCTTCGACCGCATGTGCCTGTGGCAGGTCGACAAGCTCGGGTCGCGCTATTGGAGTCCCCTGCTCTACGTCGATGGTCAGAACCAGCAGTTCGGCCCCAACGACTACGGCCCGGAACTCTGCTGCAATTACCTGCTGAAGTTCATGGACGAAAACCGGGACAAACCGTTCTTCATCTACTACCCGATGATCCTGGTTCACGACCCCTTCGAGCCATCGCCGGAGAGTGAGTCGCGGGCGAGCCAAGACCGCCAGCGGAACTACGAGGACATGGTTCGCACGATGGATCGGTTGATCGGCCGGATCGCCGCCAAGACCGAAGCACTCGGCATTGCCGAAAACACGTTGATCCTGGTGACCGGCGACAACGGCACCCATCCTACGATCACGTCCAGCCTGAATGGCGAACCACTTCGCGGCGGCAAAGGCAAACTCACCGACAGCGGAACGCGCGTGGCCCTGGTTGCACGATGGCCGGGCAAGATCGCCGCGGGGACTGTAAGCGATGCCTTGGTGGATTTCTCCGACTTCTTGCCTACGCTGCTCGAAGCGGCGGGCATCAAGCGGCCCCAGCACTTGGACGGCCAAAGCTTTCTGCCGCAACTCCTCGGCAAACCCGGTAAAGGCCGCGAGTGGATTTATGTCTGGTATTGGCCCCGCCCAGAACGCGGCAAACCGGCCCGATCTGTCCGCGATCAGCGGTTCAAGCTCTACGGCGACGGCCGGTTCTACGACGTGCAGAACGATCCCAAGGAGCAGCACCCCATCAATCAGGTAAGCGGAGAAGCAACAACGGCTCACGCCAAGCTGGAGAAAGCGCTTGGCACAATGCCCGCGGAAGGCGCAACGGTGCTGCGATTTGCCGAGCAGCCGGCCAACTAGGGGCCAACCGGTCGCGCAGCGCGCCCGGCTATTTCACTCCATGGCGGCGCAGAAAGTCTCGCTGGTACTGCGCCCAACCGCTGACGCGGCCGCGGTAATCTCGGCACCGCTGGCGATGCCGTTCGGCCAGGTTGTGGGCTTCCTCGGGATCGGCCAGGATGTCGAACAGTTCTTCTTCGTCGCTACCCACGTGATAAAGATACTTGTAACGGCCATCGCGCAGCCCTACGACCACGTTATTGCCAACGCAGAAGAAGTAGGCCGGGCGCGGATCACCTTCGCGGAACAAGCTGCGGCCTTGCCATGCGGCGGGGGCAGGGATGCCGAGCAGTTGCAGCACGGTGGGGGCCACGTCCAGTTGCTCACGCGGTTCCGTCACGTGCGGCGGCAAGTTCTTGAGGCTGGGATGCATCAGCACCAGCGGCACATGGACGTTGCACTCGTAGATGCCAAAGTTGTGGCTTCGCTGGTTGTGTTGGCCAAACGCCTCGCCGTGATCGGCCGTGATGACCACCAGCGTATCGTCGAGCAGCCCCCGCCGTTCCAACTCGCCCAGGTACCAGGCGATGTTTTCGTCGGCCGCCCTTACCGCGTTGAGATAATCGTGGAAGTTGCGGTCCTGGACATCGAACGTTGTCGGAACGTTCGGCGTGGCGTAAGGGTGATGCGTTTCAATCGTGTAGGCCAGCAGGCAGAATGGCCGCTGTGGATCGGCGTCGATCCACTCCAGCGTGGCCTCGAACATGTGGCGATCGGTCACGCCCCAGGAGTTCAACCGCTCAACGGGAATCGTCTCGGCGTCGATCAGGGTTTCCACCCGATCGCGCAGAAACAGGTGCCGGTGCATCCAACTCCAAAAGCCGGAATGGGCGTAACACGTGCGGTACCCCTGATCGCGCAGCACTTCCGTGATCGTGGGAACATCGAAATTCTGCGGGTCGTTGGCGATCAGGTTCCAGTCGAGCCGCGGATAAACGCTGGCCGACAGTGACACGATACTTTTGCAGCTATAGGGCGCCGAAACGTAGAAATGATCGCACACCACCGCTGCCCGATCTTTTACCATGCGGTCGAGATGGGGCGTTGTCGGGTGGCGCGAACCGTACAGGCTCAGATACTCGGCGGCCGTCGATTCCAGGAAAATGATCAGCACATTCTTGGGCTTCTCGCCCGCCAGTTGGAGCGGCGTCTGCTCCAAGGCGGGCTTTCCGGCCGTCTCGTTCTCCCGGGCTGTAAAGTCGCTGGCATCGGCAAGCCCCGTGTTGAAGTACACGGTAAACGGCTGATCCTTGCAGGCTTCTTCGATGCAGCTTGCGAGAAACTCCCACTGGGGATTGCAGGCAATGCGGCGTTCCCAGCGGTAGGGCTGGTTCCACGCCGAACCGATGTAGGCCTGGGCCACGGAGTGATAAACAGCAACCAGCACCAGGCCGGCAGCGACGGGCTTCCAGCCGAATGCCGCCCCGCTGCGGCCCCAGGGAATCCAGATCAGCAACCGCGGCAGCAGGATCATGGCCAATGGCGCCAGACACAATGCGGTCACCATGGGGGCGGTAAGGTAGGGGGTCACCGATGAAATCATCGTCCCCGTTCCACCGACCATCGAGAGCAGCCGCACGCTGAATGGTTGCATCGTCACGTAAAAGAAGCCCAGGCTGAATATGGCAAACAGCCCACAAGCGTAGAACGTGCCATAAACGGCGACCCGCCACGCACGGCGGGCCCAGGTGCGACCGGCAGCCGCGCTCGCCGCCGCATAGCAGGCCGCGTACAGCGCGGCAAGAAATGCCACGTCGGCCGCCACGACAATGCCCAAGCGGAGCACCCAACGGATGAAGTCGGGAATACTCTGAACCGTTTCCAGCGGGAGCAGAGCGGCTTTCACCCCGATCAGGATGACTCCCAGCCCCAGTGCGAGTGCCGTTAGCTCACAGCGCATGGCCGCCGGTGGGCCATGCTGGCTACGCGGCAGAGCGGGCGATTCGTCCGCGGCCCCGTTGGAAGGTTCCGCTCCGCCGCACGGTGGGGCAGCCACGGACTTGGCGGGGCGGCGGGCCGCGACAGAAAATTCAATCCGGTCCATGGCATCCTTGCCTTGGTGGTTGGGAGCAATTTGATGGCGTCGCCGCGGGTGGGACGCGGCCAGGCGAGCCTACGTCCTGGGCCGGCGCGGAGCCCCTGCACACTCTACCCGCCTTTTTTTCGGCGTGCTGCCCATTCTCTAAGGACGTACCTGGTCGAGCGCCAACTTGGCACGATAACGGACCTTGGCGTCATGGTCGCTGGAAGCCATGCGCAAGGCGGGCACGGCCTCCTCAGCGGCCGGGCCGATCGCCCCCAGCGCATAGGCCGCGCCTTCGCGCACCTTGGGGTCTGAGTCCTTTAGCGCTAGGGTCAGGGCATCGACCGCCGCGGCCGCCGCAGGGCCGACACGAATGAGCGCATACGTGGCGCGCCAGCGCGTATTGGCATCGGGTGAAGCGAGCCAGCCAATCAGCGGTTCCACGGCAGCGGTCGAGTCGGGCGTTAGCTCGCCGAGGGCCAAAACCACGCCGTAGCTCACCCGCCATTGCGAATGGTTGAGGTTACGCTTCAGAGCCTCCAAGGCGGCTGGTACTTCCTGGTTGGCACAGATCAATGCCATCGCCATGTTCGTCTGGTGTTCCGGTTGACCGCGACGAAGCACGTGAAGCACCGCATCGACCTCCGGCGGATCCAGCCGCAGCAGGGCCATCGCCGCGCCGCAGCGCTTGTCGCGCCGGTTGTCGGTCAACGCCGCACGGAGCAGGGCCCTCGCAGGTTCGCCCATCGAAGCCAGCGCGTCGATCGCCTGCTGGTGCCGTTCCGGGTACCGCAGGTCCAGTTCCTTGAGCCATTGGGTGAAAGAACGGCCCTCATAGCTGGGTTCGGTGCCGCACCCACAGCAGAGGATCAGCACGATCGGAATGATTCGCTTGGCATACATCACTGGCCTCCCTGCCCTGCCTCCCCTGTACTCTCGGGGGAAAGCATGTGCCGTAACAACGTACGATGGCGCGATTTTGCGGGTCAAGAGCAGTCGCCATCGCCCAGAGTCC
>CAZEEG010000042.1:18043-45101 GCA_964511065.1 uncultured Pirellulales bacterium
GTTTGATCGTAGCCACGGACAATGCTACGCCGTCGCCAGGACATTCGATACGACCATTACCCGCGTTTCCCGCTGCTGGAGCCGTTCCCTTCTGGCAAGTAGTCGCTACAATCGCAACGGGTGCTTGCGTTGCGCGCCATGCCAGGCCCAGGGCATGCCAACCTGCGCCGCCAGTGGCCTGCCCCCTCTCCCGCCTTGCGGCTGTAACGGCGAAAGCTCTTGGTCGCAGATGGGTTACGACGACAAGTGGCCCTCGGGAGCTGGCTCCGCGGCACGCTCGCGGGGCTGCAAGAGGGACGGAGGCCCGCGCGAAAGGGCGCGAAGAAGGGATGGGGCAATGCGCCGCCTGACAATAGCGATAACTGCCCCGACAAAAATGCCCCCCAGACCAATAAAAAAGGAGGGCCCTTGCTCGCCGGTACAAGGACCCTCCGGAAACTAGCGGCTGCCCGATCGAGACGTTGTCGCAGGTGCCTCGTTCGGAGACCCACAGCCGTGTAGCTTTGGGTATCGGACGGCCAGAGTTGGCGGCATGAGCGACTGCCAGCACCACGGCACCATCGACACACTTGGCATAGTTTCACGCACGCTCCCCGCCACCATAACCGCCCCCGGCAGCGGCTGGCCGCCGGCCGGGCCTCCGCGAAACAAGACCGTTCCCCCCCTCTCACCTTGGGTGACCACGACCACGATGAAGGAAAACTCGCCAAAAACGGCCAAATTGGCCCTCGAAGACGGCACCGTTTACACCGGCTATGCCTTCGGAGCCGAAGGCGAGGTCGATGGCGAAGTCTGCTTCAATACCTCGATGACCGGGTACCAGGAAATCCTCACCGATCCCAGCTACCGCGGCCAAATCGTCACCATGACCTATCCCGAGATTGGCAACTACGGCGTCAACGACGAAGACGTTGAAAGCCAGAAGCCGCACCTGTCGGGCTTTGTGATTCGCGAGTTAAGCCGCCGGTGGAGCAATTTCCGCTCCAGCGGCGACCTCGATGCGTATCTCCGGAACAACAACGTCGTTGGTTTGTGGGGAATTGATACGCGGGCCCTGGTGCGGAAGCTGCGAACCGCGGGCGCCATGCGCGGTATCATCAGCACGGTCGACCTGGACCACGACAGCCTGGTCGCCAAGGCCCAGGCCAGTCCGGGGTTGGTGGGACGCGACCTGGTGCGCGAGGTGATTCCACCGGAACCTCGGGTGTGGGAGCAGCGGCTCAGCCCTTACGACCAGCTCAAGCCCAGGGCCGAAAACGGCTCCGGCGAAGCCCCGCTGCACGTCGTGGCCCTCGACTTCGGCATGAAGTACAACATCGCTCGGCACCTGGCCGACCGCGGTTGCCGCGTGACGGTGTTGCCGGGTACGGCCTCAGCCGACGAAGTCCTCAAGCATCAGCCCGACGGCGTCTTTCTTTCCAATGGTCCTGGCGATCCCGAACCATTGACGTATGCCGTGGAAACGATCCGCAACCTGCTCGGCAAACTGCCAATTTTCGGCATCTGCCTGGGGCACCAACTGCTATCGCTGGCATGCTGAGCCAAGACCTTCAAGCTCAAGTTTGGCCACCGGGGGGCAAATCAACCTGTGATCGACCGCCGGACGGGCAAGGTGGAAATCACGACGCAGAACCACGGTTTTGCCGTCAGCGCCGACGACATTCCCGAGGTGCTCGAAGTCACGCACGTCCATCTGAACGACAACACGATTTCCGGATTGCGGCATCGCGAGGTGGCGGCCTTCGGCGTGCAGTTCCACCCGGAAGCCTCCGCAGGCCCGCACGATAGCCATTACCTGTTCGACGAGTTCATCGACCTGATGAACAAGGGGCGGCAAGCCAGCCGCAAGTAATCACCGCGGCAGGCCCCCCGCGTGGCGGTTTTTCTTGGCTCGCCATTCGCAATAACGTGGCGAACAAGTCTGCGCCACCGGCCGCGTGGGCAACCGCCCACCGTTGCATTTTCTATTTCTATGTACGCGCGGCAGAGCGGGGCGGGTCATACGGCCGCCAACCATTGCTTTCTATCTTCAAAGATCGACCTGCCATGCATTTTCGCACCCGCGCCATCCACGTGGGCCAGGAACGCGACCCTGCCACCGGGGCCGTCGTGCCGCCGCTTCACGTCGCCAGCACATTTGTCCAGCCCGGTTCCGGCGAGTGGGGCCAGTTCGACTACACCCGAAGTGGCAACCCTACCCGCAAATCGCTGGAACGTACGCTGGCCAACTTGGAAGGCGGGGTCGGTGCGCTGGCGTTTTCTTCAGGCATGGCGGCCATTCACGGGGCGACCATGCTGCTTTCGGCTGGCGACCACGTGGTGGCCGGCTCCGATATCTACGGCGGTACTTACCGCCTGTTGCACAAGATTCTGAATCGCTCCGGCATTTCCGTCACGCTGGCGCCGAGCAGCCAACTCGACCGCCTGGAGGCTGCCATCGTTCCCCAGACCAGGCTGGTGTGGATCGAAAGCCCCGGCAACCCGCTGCTTTCCATCACCGACATCTCCGCTTGCGCCGAACTGGCACATCGACACGGGGCCCTGCTGGCGGTCGACAACACGCTGGCTTCACCGGTGCTGACACGGCCCTTGGAATTGGGCGCCGACATCGTCATGCACAGCGTGACCAAATACCTGGGTGGCCACAGCGACCTGCTGGGCGGTGCCCTGGTCGTCCGCGATGAAGAGCTGTTCCAACGGCTGTACTTCATCCAAAATGCCACGGGCGCCGTAATGGGACCCTGGGAATCGTTTCTCACCTCGCGGGCCATCAAGACCTTGGAACTGCGCGTCCGCGCCCAATCGGCCACGGCGGCAGCGCTGGCGCAGTTTCTCAACGAGCATCCTGAGGTCGCCAGGGTCTACTACCCGGGGTTGCCGAACCATCCGGGGCATGCCATTGCCGCACGGCAGATGGACGGCGCCTTCGGGGCGATGATTAGCTTTGAAGCCCAGGGCGACTTCCAACGGGCTAAGCGCTTGGTGGAATCGACGCAGTTGTTTCAACTGGCGGTCAGCCTGGGGGCGGTGGAGTCGCTGATCGAACAACCAGCGGCCATGTCGCATGCCAGCTACGATCGCGAAGACCGACTCGCCCACGGTATCACCGACAGCCTCGTGCGGTTGAGCGTGGGACTGGAAGCGATGGAAGATCTCCGCGACGATCTCGACCAGGCCCTAAAACGCTCGCGATAACAACCAACGTGGTCGCACTCGGCCTGCTCAGCCCGGGATAGGCGCTGACCAGGCCTTTAAACGCTCGCGATCGTAACCACCAGGCCCCCTCTGGCTGGCTTGCCGGGCGGTCATCAGCGACGATGGACACTGGCGCAGCGCATGCCCGCTTCGTTTCATGCCGATTCGCACCCATGCCGTGGACGATGCAGGAACTTGGAAGGCGTGCGGCGCGGATTGATTGAAGATCGAGCATTACAGCCGCGGACAAGCAACAGCCTCGCCTCATCATACCGAGCAGGTGCCAATGATGACAGCATACGAATGCGGTTCCCGTGTCATAGGTCATTGGCACAAGAACCGCATTTTATCAGCCCGTTGAAGTATCCACCGGCGCCCACACAACCATGCGATTTCCAGTTGGCTTTTGGATGCGGCGGCGCTGGAAAGCCAATACTTCAATAGGCTGTTATATGACACTTATCTCGGTATCATGGCGATACAGCACCTGATCGCCAGGCGATATCTTTACATTTGCGACCCGCACGGGGTTTGTTGCATCTGATATTCAAGCACCATGCGGATCAGTTCCGGCAGACTCTCGACCTCCATCTTCTTGACGATCCGCGCCCGCCGGGCTTCAACCGTCTTGTAGCTGAGCCCCAATTCCTTGGCGATGGTCTTATAGAGCTTGCCTTGCACAATGCCGTTCAGGACTTCGCACTCGCCTTCGCTGAGCCGCTCCAACCGCTCGCGAATGGAGTCGAGCCGCTGCCTGCGCTGGTGCTGTGAGTCGCAGAGCCGGACGGCGGCCTGAACCTGCTCCAGCAGGCGCTGTCCCGAACAAGGCTTCTCGAGGAAATCAACTGCCCCTTCCTTGATGGCGGCAACGGCGGTCTCCACGTCGCCGTGTCCGCTCAGGAAAATAATCGGCAGCTCGATTTGCCGTTGCTGCAGTTGGCTCTGCAATTCGCGTCCATTCATGCCGGGCAGTCGCAGGTCGAGGACCAGGCAGCCGACACGGTCGGGCGTAATCGTATCCAGAAAGTCTTGTGCCGACTCGAAGGTTTCGACATTAAGTGAGATGGATTGCATGAGTGCGGTAAGTGACCGCCGCATGGCCGGATCATCGTCGATGATAAACACCGTAGGCTGAATCACATGCTGTACCTCAAATCAGGAAACCGGCAACGTGAAGCGAAATACCGTACCGTGCGGAGCATCGGATTGCACCCAGATGCGGCCACCGTGCGCTTGCACAAGGGTCTGGCAGATCGTCAAACCCAGCCCCATGCCGTGTTCCTTAGTCGTGAAAAAAGGGTTGAACATTTGCCGGACTTCGGCATCCGTCAATCCCGGACCAGCATCCTGCACTGAGATTTCTACGGCCGAATCCACGCGCCGGGTGGTGATGACCACATATCGACGTTCTGGCTCGGTTTCATGCATTGCATCCAACGCATTGCGCAGCAGGTTCAAGACCACCTGCGCAATCTGAATGCGGTCGCATTGCAACAGCGGCAATCCTGTCGCCAATTCCAGCCGCGCTTGCGCGCGATGTTGTGAAAATTCGCTGCGAGAAAGTTGTACAACCTCCTGAATCACACGATTGATATCGACACTGGAAAAACGCGGTTCCCTCCGCATCACGAAATCCCGCAACCGGCCAATGATGGCTGCTGCCCGATCGACCTGCTGGGTGACCGCATCGAGGCATTCTTCAACCTCAGGCGGCACGTCCGCCACGCGTTTCAAATGTACGCGGCACGTTGTGATGTAGTTTTCAATAGCCGCCAGCGGCTGATTCAGTTCATGCGCAAGCCCTGAAGTCATTTCACCCAGCGTGCTCACGCGATTGGCATGAGCCAGTTCCGTCTCCAGTTGGCGGGTACGCCGCTCCGCCTCTTTGAGAGGCGTTATATCCTGTATAAACCCTACCACGCGTTCAACCGATCCATCCATGCCGCGGACCGCGAATGCGCGGTCGCGTATCCAACGCACCGTACCATCGGGACGCAGAATCCGACCTTCCACTTCTTCATCGGGTGAAATGTTGCCCGAAAGCCGGTTCCGCAACGATTCGGCGGCCATTTGCCGGTCGTCGGGATGAATCTGAAGTAAGCTGGCCTCCATCTCGTCTTCCGGAGGAGGCGGGCAGCCCCAGAGCTTCTCAAAATAGGGACTCGTATAGAGCCGCCGTTGTTCAGCTACAGAATATACGTAAAACACCTGGTCGATGTTTTCAGCGATTTCGCGAAATCGGGCTTCGCTCTCCCGCAACGCCGCCTCAGACTGCTTACGTTGCGAAATGTCAACCGCAATGCCCACCATGCGCTGTACGGCTCCATCGGCACCGCGCATGGGGCGCCCTAGCGCCGCCAGCCAGAGGATGGTTCCATCGGGCCGGACGATGCGGAACTCCTCGCGGAAATCGACATTTTCCCGATACGAACGCTGCACCGCCTGGTAGACGCCGTCTCGATCGTCGGGATGGACCCGCTCGTAAAAATCAGAATCCGTGCCGCTGAAAGCATCGGCCGTGGTTCCCATCAAGGCCAGTTGCCGGTCGTTCCAGCGCAACTGACCGGTGGCGAGGTTGTAATCCCAAGTCCCTAACTCGGCGGCATCGATGGCCAACCGCAACCGTTCCTCGCTTTGCCGCAACGCCTCCTCTGCGTGACTTCGCCGGGTCACGTTCGCGGCCATGCCCCATAACCGCACCAGCCGACCGCGGGTATCAAACTCTGCGCGACCGCATTCTTCAAAGTTTGCATATGAACCGTCGGGCAGTGCCACGCGATAGCTGATACGGTACTCACAGTTGCCGGGCGTCAGACTTTTGAGCAGTTCTTGCATTCGCCGCGAATCATCGGGATGCACGCGGCTGAAAAATGCTTTGCCATAATTGTCTGGTGCGGAATGTTCCTGGGAACCTATATGCTGGGCGGCATTGGACGTGCGGACGACACGATCGGTTTGCGCGTTCCAATCAAAAGCGAAACAGCCACCAACCTCCATGGCCTGACGAATCAGTTGTTGCAGATGATCCAGGGCTTGTTCCGCGCGGAGCGATCGGGCAAAAGCAACGATGATCCAAACCGTCGCCAGTACAGCGCCGCGCTGCGCGACCTCGACACGCAGCGGTTCGTCACCGCCCAGCAAGAGTCCGATGCCGCTGAAAACCGAGGCCGCCACGGCAACCAGCAACAGGTCGCGCCAAGGCAGTAACATGGCTATCAGGGCGATGGGGGCGTACGCGGCCACCGCCACCGAACCCAGCGGGGACGCAACATCGGCTACCGCCGTTGCCAGTAACAAGCTGCCAACCACAATGCGCAGCACGACAGCGGCCCGTTCGGCAACAAACGGGGGTGATGCGGCTACCCTGGGAGAAAGAATCGGATCGAATTGTCCGTGGGGTAACATGCCGCTCCGGCGGCTAGCATAGGTTCACCGTCTTGGACGGCAGCACCGCTTGTTCCGTAGCGACTTTGGGAAGCACAGGGCGTGACGATTCCCCCCATCGCATCAGCGGTTAGAAAACCAGCCAACAGCCGTGCTAACGGGTGCCGACTGGAGCGGCTGTATTGTACACATTCCACCATGGGCGGGGCAGGGGGACCCACTTAGCTTCGGCATACAGCGACGACCCGTTCCGCGCTTGTCGATGCGCGAAGCACCGCTCATTGTGCCGGAGTACGGAACGCTCGCAGCACCGCTAGTTCCAATCGCAGACGGCTGCAATCCAACCATCCCAGCTAGAGCCGGCCGCGAACGCCTGCAACCCGCTGACGGTTGCGGTGGCCGCTCAATTTGGTCAATAACACTGTCAATAATGCCGCGCCATAGGGTGGGGCGTGGGCAAACCGGGTAGGATGATGGGTTGCTCGGACCGCCGCTTCGTGAATGCGCATGAAAGCCCACTGCTTTCATGCCGTTCGGCTGCGAATGCTGCCCCCCGTGCCAACGTGAAACGAGAACCTGCCGGCGCAAGTGTATGCAGCAAAGGGACATTGGGCCTGCCGAGTGTGGCCAGTTGCGGGCCCCCCGAAGCCTTCAGGCTATTCGCCATGGGGCAAGCGATCGTGCTCACCCACCCTCCATTTGGCGACTCCGTGGGCCGAGGCCTCCCCCGGTTCCGTCTGGCGGCCGCCCCGCTATAATCGGGCTTGGCAGTTTGCACTCCTCTGGATGATGAGCAGAAAACATGAAGCACGGGTTTGGCATTATCGGTTGCGGGATGATTTCGCGGTTTCACGCCAAGGCAATTGCCGGGCTGGACAACGCGGAGACAGTGGCGTGCTTCGACAGTTTTCCGTCCGCGGCCGAGAAGCTGGCAGCGGAGATCGGTTGCCGCTCCTACGCCACGCTGGAGGCCATGCTGGACGATCCGGATGTCACCGTGGTGGTGATCGGCACCCCCAGCGGTGCCCACATGGAGCCCGCGGTGGCCGCCGCCGAGGCTGGCAAGCATGTCATCGTGGAGAAGCCGCTGGAAATTACGCTCGAGCGGTGCGACCGGATCATCGAGGCGTGCCGCAAGAACAACGTTAAGCTTTCGGCCATCTTCCCGTCGCGGTTTCATGACTCAGGCCAGAAGCTCCGCAAGGCTGTTGAAGGGGGCCGCTTTGGCCGCCTCACGCTGGGCGATACCTATGTCAAGTGGTTTCGCACCCAGGAGTACTATGACAGCGGCGCCTGGCGGGGAACCTGGGAACTCGATGGCGGTGGCGCCCTGATGAACCAGGCCATTCACAGTGTCGATCTGCTCACGTGGCTGATGGGGCCGGTAACGGAAATCACCGCCCACTTCGATACCCTGGCCCACGAGCGGATCGCCGTGGAAGATACGGCCGTTGCCACGCTGCGATTCGAGAACGGCGCCCTGGGCGTGATCGAAGCTACCACCGCGGCATATCCGGGCTATCTCAAGCGGGTAGAAATCCACGGTTCGCAAGGCTCGGCGATGATGGAGGAAGAAGACATCGTCAAGTGGGATTTCGCCATACCTCAGCCCGAGGACGCTGAGATCAAGGCTGCCATGGAAGCCAGCCGCAGCACCGGCGGCGGGGCGAGCGACCCGGCCGCGATCGGCTTTCACGGGCATATGCACCAGTTTGCCGACGTGCTGGCCGCAATCGAGGAAGACCGCGAACCGGCCGTCAACGGACCGGAAGGCCGGCGGGCCGTGGAGATCATCCTGGGGATTTATTACGCGGCCGAGCAGGGGACGACGATCAAGTTGCCGCTGGATGGCGATCCTCCGCTGAAAGCCCGCGAGCGGAAAAAGGGCTAAGCCGGCGACATGCGATATCAGCACGTTTGCGTTGAATCCCTGGCGTATACACTGCCCGATGAAGTCGTCACCTCCGACGAAATCGAAGCGCGCCTGGCCCCCATCTACGAGCGGTTGAGGCTGCCCGAGGGACGCCTGGAGTTGATGTCGGGCATCGGCGAGCGCCGCTTCTGGTCGCCCGGCCTGTTGCCCGGCGATATCAGCGTGGTGACGGGCGAACATGCGCTGCGTGCTGCCGGCATCGAGAGGAGCCGAATCGGGGCCTTGGTGCATGGTTCGGTATGCCGCGATTACCTCGAACCAGCTACGGCGGCGGGCGTGCATGCCCGACTGGGATTGCCCGCCGCATGTACGGCCTACGACGTTTCCAACGCCTGCCTGGGCCTGCTCAATGGCATGCTTCAGGTGGCCGACCAGATCGAGCTTGGCCGGATCGACGCCGGCCTGGTGGTAGGCACGGAAGACAGCCGATCGCTGGTCGAAACGACCATCGCCTATCTGAACCGCGAAACGTCGCTCACCAGGTCCGCGATGAAACGGGCGGTTGCTTCGCTGACCATCGGTTCGGCCAGTGCGGCGGTGCTGCTGGTCCGCCGCGATCTCAGCCGCACCGGCAACCACTTGTTGGGCGGGGCCTGTTCCGCCATCACCGAGCACGCGGCGTTATGCCGTAGTGGGCGTGATGAAGCAGCAGGCGCCGGCATGCAACCGCTGATGCAGACCGATGCTGAAGAACTGCTGCACCAGGGAGTGGCGGCCGCGCAGGCGTGCTTCCCTCAGTTTCTCGACGCCCTGCACTGGTCCGCCAGCCAGATCGACAAGACCATCTGCCACCAGGTCGGTAAGGCTCATCGCAAGGCCCTGCTCGATGGCTTAAAACTTGCGGCCCAGCGCGACTTCACCACGTTCCCGTTCCTGGGGAATACCGGCAGCGCAGCGCTGCCTGTCACGTGGGCCATGGCGGCCCAGGAAGGCCACCTGGCAACCGGCGATCGCGTGGCCCTGCTGGGCATCGGCTCCGGCATCAATGTCATCATGTTGGGCATGCAGTGGGAAGTCGCTCAGGTTGGCTGCGGCAGCGAGGCCGAAGCGTTGGCGGCCCTGACAGGCTGAGCGGCCCGATCAGCCTGGGTTCACCGGTGGCAACATTACGCGCAACCATAGCGATTGCGCAACGGGGGCGACTCCCAGGGCGCCGGCCCCCGATCCGCCGATCGAACTTTTTGCCAATTTTATCTGTTGCCGATGGACGGTCCCCCGGGTATTCTCACCATGGGGTTATCGGACCCTCCAAAAGGGTGTGGCTTTCGCTGCGGCAAGCAGCCAAGCCGCGATCCTGCGGGGCGGACACCCGTCTTGCAGGTATCTCTTATCCATAAAATCCAGGGTTGAAGCGATATCCTTGCCTATGGAAATGGTTCAACCCCTCATCGCCACGTACCATTCTGGGTAACGATTGATCCCGCGTGATTTGATCTGCCCCCCCTGAGGCAACGGACGATCATGAGTCCTCGTCGGAGCTGCAAACATCTCGCGACGACGCTAATTGCCCTACTGGGGATTTTTGGCAGTCTCTCGCCCGCTCTCACGCAACAAGTGCGTTCGACGAGGGTGGAACAAGAGACCCCGGTCGGGCCGGTGGAGCATCGCACCGAGGCTCCGCTTAGCAACCTCGATACCTTCGTCAGTCGCGGCCGTTCCAGTTTGCGGCACTTCATTGCGCTGCGGCAATGGGCCGGCCGATTCTTTGCCCGCCTCTCTACCGAACCCACGGCCTGGCATCCAGCGCGTGCGATTGCGTGTGAACATGCCTTGCGCAACGGCCTGGGTGCCCCTCTGATGCTTTGATGGCAGCGCCTCACCGCTAGAGCCTTGCTGGCGTGCGCAGCGCCGTGCGCGGTCGCATCGCCTGTGGCAAAGCTTTTGCCCTCATGTCGCTAGAACTGCGCGCAGGGGGGATCGCGGTCGAGGTCGCACATTCTCAACGCGCGCTGGCCACCCCGGCTTCTCGCCGGCAACTGCGCCGTGCGCGTCAGGGTTCGCGGGAACGGCAGCCTGAACTGCGGTTTCGCGCCTGCGCTACGGGGAAAATCCCCATAGCCGCCAGGTTTACCGCAGTTACGATGGATGCCGCCGCAGCGCCCACAGCCCAGCGATGGGCTGCGGAGATTTGTGCGCGCTTCAGGACCGGCGATCGCGGTGTACTTCGACTTCGTGAAGCCGCTGTTCCATCCAAAGTGGATGCGCGGAACGGCCAGTTGGCCCTCTCGTAGGGGGCAGCAGGTGCAAGACCGCTTGCTCCCGAACCGTACATCCCGGTCCTTGCCGAGGAATCCATCACCATGCAACGCCTGGTCGACGGTCTGCATAAATTTCAGCGCGGTGTTTTCAATAGCCAAAAGAGCCTCTATCAAAAGCTGGTCAATGGGCAGAAACCCCTGGCCCTTTTCATCACATGTGCTGATTCGCGTATCGACCCCAACCTGCTCACGCAAACCCAGCCTGGCGAACTGTTCGTATTGCGCAACGCCGGCAACATCGTGCCACCTTACGGCTCCATGCACGGCGGCGAGGCTGCCACGATCGAATATGCCGTGGGCATTCTCAAAGTGCGCGACATCATCATTTGCGGGCACTCTCACTGCGGCGCAATGACAGGGTTATTGAACCCTCAAACCCTTGAGACCATGAGCGCTGTGAAAGACTTCCTGTCCTATGCGGAAGCCACGCGGCGGATTGTGATCGAGAACTACCAGCACATCACCGACCCGGCCGCCCGGCTGATGGTAACGGTGGAAGAAAATGTGCTGGTGCAGTTGGAGAATCTCCGCACGCATCCCTCGGTCGCTTCGGCCATGGGACGCAATGAAGTCCACCTGCACGGTTGGGTGTACAAATTCGAGACGGGTCAAATCTTTTCCTACGACCCCGAGCAAGGTCAGTTCTTGCCCGTTGAAATGCCTGAGAACGTCGATGCGAGCTTCGGCGCCGCCACCGGGGTGATCGGAGCCTGACGGCACCCGTTTCCCTGACGGTCGCCATCGGCGCTTCGGCGGAACTGGCTCCTCGCAACCGGGCCCATGAAGGCATTCGTGCGCTCACGATGCCGCCAGCGGCTGCGAGTTGTCGGTTGGCGCAGCCAGCAGCGGCATCTCTGGGCGCATCGGCTCTTGTTGCGCGTGCCTATGGCACAGCAGCCATTCGCTCATGATGACCGCCACCGTGGCCGCGGCCAGCGACCCATGCTGGGAAATCGGGGAATTCGCCACAGCATGAAGCGGCGCGAGCTGCGCTGCATTCGCTGAATGGTTCTGGCACGTGCTGAAACCGTTCGCTGGTGCACCGCTCACGGCACCGCCGCACATGGCGCTCGGCGGTACACCGCCGCGGCACTTCAAAGATTCAATCTGAATTGGAAACGAGTTCTTCCCATGTCCATAAATTCCAACCGCAAACAGCCTGCTGAGTATCCAGCAACTCGCACCGAAAGCTCTGGTTCGTTCTGGGCCATCATCAAGACCGACGGCCCGGCGTCCTTTGTCGTATTCCTGGTCGCGCTGCCGCTTTGTATGGGAATCGCCATCGCCTCAGGCGTACCGGTGGCGGCCGGACTGATTACAGGCATTGTTGGAGGATTGGTGGTCGGGCTGTTGGCCGGTTCGCCGCTTCAGGTGAGCGGGCCTGCCGCCGGTCTGACGGTCATCGTCTACCAGATTGTGCAAGACGTGGGCGCCCCCATGTTGGGGTTGATCGTATTGCTGGGCGGGGCGATCCAACTTGTCGCCGGTGCGCTGGGCATCGGGCAATGGTTCCGCGCCGTTTCTCCAGCCGTGATCAAGGGGATGCTGGCCGGAATTGGGGTGCTGATCTTCGCCAGCCAGTTTCACGTGATGGTGGACGATTCCCCCCAGGGCAGCGGCCTGCAGAACCTGGCCACTATTCCGCAGGCCATCATCAAGGGAATGTCCGTGCCTTCATGGGGATCCGACGAAGAACGGCAGATGCTCACCGACAAACTCCGCAAGGTCGGCGAGTTGCAACGCCGGCAGATCAGCCTGGAACAATCGCTGGCGGAGTTGGCGCCTGTCGAAGCCCAGGAAGCGCTCCATCCCGGGTCCTTGGGCGGCAGCCAGGTCCACCTGGCACTCGATACCCGGTTACCGCTGGTGCAGCAACTGATCGAGGAGCAACAGGCGATCCTTGCCGCCCTGGAAGCGTCGATGGAACGATTCGAGTCCATCCCTTCAACGTTCTATAGCGAACAACGGCTGGAACAAATTCGGGTTGCTGCCGAAACTTCGGTAGCAACCACCCGTAACGCCCTGGAACTGCTTCAGCGCGACGGCGTCACCGTGGCCGAAACCATGGCCGCGCAGGCGGCAGCCATCGAGGCCATGGGAGAATGGCAAGCCCAGATGAAGAACCACAACTGGGCGGCGGCCCTGGGCGTGTTGACCCTGCTGGGGATCATCCTCTGGCAGAGTCTTGCCCCCAAGTCGCTAAAGATGTTGCCCGGCCCACTGCTGGGGGTGCTCATCGCCACGATCCTCTCGGCCGTTTGCGTGCTGCCGGTGCTGTATGTCACCATTCCCGACAACTTGTTCCGCGACCTGCACGTGGTGCACTGGTCGGTGTTCACCGATACGCCGTGGATTACAGTCATTCAGGCGGCCTTTGTCATTGCCGTGGTGGCCAGTGCTGAAACCCTGCTCTGCGCCTCGGCGGTCGATCAACTGCACTCGGGGCCGCGCACCCGGTACAACAAGGAACTCTCCGCGCAAGGCGTCGGGAACATGTTGTGCGGTTTCCTCGGCGCCCTGCCCATGACCGGTGTGATTGTCCGCAGTTCTGCGAACCTGCAAGCCGGAGGCCGCACGCGCTGGTCAGCCGTGTTGCACGGGGTGTGGCTACTGGTCTTTGTGGCCGGTCTGTCGAGTTTGTTGCGGTACATTCCCACGGCCAGCCTGGCCGCCATTCTGGTCTACACCGGCTACAAACTCATCAATATTAAGGCGGTGAAGGAGTTGGCCAACTATGGCAAAGCCGAAGTCGTCATTTACCTGGCTACACTGATCACGATCGTGGTTTGGGACCTGCTGACCGGCGTCATTGCGGGTGTGTTCCTCTCCGGAATCCGGTTGCTGTACAACTTCAGCCACCTCGATGTCGAACTGCAGATTCAGTCGGACCAGAACAAAGCCAAGCTCGATTTGTGCGGCGCGGCCACCTTTGTCAGCCTCCCTAAGCTGGCTTCAGCGCTCGACCAGGTACCCAAGGGCAGCCATCTGAACGTCCAGTTCCAGAAGCTCGATTACATCGACCATGCCTGCCTCGACCTGCTCATGTCGTGGGCCAAGCAGCACGAGAACTCCGGAGGGCGTCTCTCGGTCGATTGGGACGGCATGCACGCCAAGTTTCGCCAGCGCCGTACCGGAATCCCGGTCCCGACACCCGCCAGTCAAAACGGCGAAGTCCCGGCCAATCCGGTGGCCTCCAGCGCCGGCCCGCCTTCGTGGAACTGAAGACGCCGGCAGGCATTGCCCGGGGAAAGACATTCACGCTTGCACCAACCTCGTAAGGGGACATGCCGGCAGGCCGTCGCCGGACTGGTAGCGCGGCATATTGCCTGCTGCGCCCCCCAGGTAGCGTTTCCAAGCGCTGCGCGGTCGGCTATCCTTGTGGAGCGCGGGGGGCGGGTGCCTCCCGGTTCGCACCTTGCGCGGTGGACGAATCGTCCCAGGTTGCAAGCTGCGCGGACCAGCAGCGTCCTTTTTTCCCACGAGCGATCTATGGCCAGTACGGACCTCTCGCAAGCGATGTCGTTGACCGACGAGCAGACCACCAGCCTCGATGCCCTGCGGCAACTCTTCGTCCGCTCGCAGATGACCGAGTTCGTCGAATCGCCGCTGATCGTCAATCGGGCCGACGGCGTCTACTTTTGGGATGTTCACGGCAAGCAATATCTCGATGCGCTCTCGGGCATCTACGTTGCCAGCGTGGGGCACAATAACCGCCGCGTGATCGAGGCCATCACCAGGCAAATGCACCAGTTGTGCTTCGCTCCGGTGATGCATGGCTCCAACCCTGCCGCCGTACGGCTGGCCAACCGGTTGGTGGAACTGGCCCCCGGCGACCTGGCGGCGGTGAAGCTGCTCTCGGGAGGGTCAGAAGCCACCGAGGCGGCCATCAAGATGGCCCGGCAATACCACAAGCTCCGCGGCCAGGCCACGCGGTACAAGATCATCTCGCGGTACGAAAGCTGGCACGGATCGACGATGGGCAGCCTGTCCGCCTCCGGGCTGGCGTCGCGACGCACGGTTAATGAACCGCTGGCACCGGGCTTTGTCCATGTCTTTCCACCAACCTGCAATCGTTGCCCGTTCGGCAAGAGTTATCCAAGCTGCGAGCTGACTTGTGCCTCCATCATCGGCAACGTGATCGAGATGGAAGGACCGGAAACCGTGGCGGCCATCATGGTCGAGCCAATCGGTCATACCGGCGGGATCATCGACCCGCCCGATGAATACCTGCCGCAACTTCGCGCCATCTGCGACCATTACGGCGTACTGTTGATCTTCGATGAAATCATCACCGGCATCGGCCGCACCGGAAACCTGTTTGCCGCCGAAACCTTCGGGGTGACACCCGACCTGCTGTGTTTGGGCAAAGGTGTTAGCGGCGGCTATGCCCCGCTGGCCGCGCTCTTGTGCCGCAAGCCGATTGCCGATGCCTTCTGGGGCGATCCGGCCGTGAACCCCGGCTTCGTGGAGGGCCACACCTTCGAGGGCAACCCCATTGCCAGCGCCGCCGGCCTGGCCGTGCTCGATGAGATCATGCAGCGCGACCTCATCGGCAACGCCCGGCGGATGGGCGAGCGGCTGCGGGAGGGACTGAAGCGCCTGCAGCGTCACGACATCGTGGGTCCCATCCGCGGCAAGGGATTGTTCCTGGGATTTGACCTCGTGGCAGATTCCAACGCCAATCGCCGACTGGAGCCGCCCCTGGGGCAAGATATCGGCCGCCGCGCGCTGGCCAATGGGCTGTTGACGCGATTCGATCCCCACTGGATCGCCGTCGGCCCGCCGCTAACGATCGAACCAGAGCACGTGGACGAGATCGTCGAAAAGCTCGACCGCAGTATCGAAGAAGTGCTCAGCGCGCGGTAAACCTCAGATCCGGCCACCAAGGCGATGCGGCGCCCCCCATGCAGACTCTCAGCAACGCAAACCAGCGATTGCTCAGCTAATCTGCTGACGTACACTTGGCGTTCCAGGCTTCCCAGCGCTGGGCCAATTGCGCGACGAGGTCCGGATGTTGCGCGGCCAGGTCGGTTGTTTCGGTGCGGTCGGCCTGCATGTCGTAGAGTTCCCACTTCTTGCCGCTCACGCCCCACACCAGTTTCCACTTACTGACGCGGATCGCCCTGCTGCCGTACAGCTCCCAGCATAGTTCCTCGGGAGCACCTTGAGGCTGACCTCGCAAGGCGGCCACCAGACTGCGGCCTTCCACCGGCAGTACGGCCTGGCCCTGCCGCTCGCGCGGATACTCGCCGCCGGCCAACTCCAGGCAGGTTGGCAGCAAGTCCATCACGTGCCCAACCGTCTGCCGGTCGAGGGCGCCCTCGGGCGTCTGGCCTGGCCAGCGGACAATCATCGGCGTGGCGATCCCGCCTTCATAAGTGAAGGTCTTGTATCGGCGGAACGGCGTATTCTGCGCCCAACCCCAACCGGGGCCAACGAACTCGTAGGTATCCGCCCCGCCGGGCAATGACCGGTTGTACGCCTTCATCCCTTTGAGGTCGGATGGCAGCGTGGCGCAGCCGCCGTTGTCGGAAAGAAACATCACCAGCGTGTTGTCTTCCACGCCGGCATCCTTGAGCGATTGCAGGATGCGGCCGACCGCGCGGTCGAGACGGTCCACCATTGCCGCGTAGACCTCCATTCTCCGGCGCTCGCGTGTGATGTCTTCCACCTGCTCCCAAGGAACCATGGCATAATCGTACCGGGCAGAACCCAACTTCTTGTCGGCGGCGCTCAATTGCCATCGCGGATCGAGCAGGCCCAGTTCCTGCTGTCGGCGGAACCGCCGCTCGCGCAAGGCGAAATAACCGTCGTCGTACCGGCCGCGGTAACGGGCGATGTCCTCCTCCGGAGCGTGCAGCGGAAAGTGCGGCGCCGTAAAAGCCACGTGCAGAAAGAACGGCCGTTCGCCCTGCGACCAGTCGCGAATCACGCCCGACGCATGCTCGGCAAACGCATCGGTGGTGTAATAGCCCTCGGGAAACGACACAATCTGCTGCTCATTGTGAGCGAACGTCCGTTGCCGGCCGCCGTTGTAGAACTCCGGATCGCGCCGGGCCGGATCGAAGTAGTTACAGCAGCCATCGAGCAGGCCGTAATACTCTTCAAAGCCGCGGTCGATGGGACGCCGCGGCAACTGGCTGCCCAGGTGCCATTTGCCGGTCATGGCCGTGCGATAGCCGGCCGCTTGCATGACCTCCGCTATGGTCACCATGTTGGGGCGCAGCAGTCCGCCCGGTCCGCGGCGCGGCGAGAGACCGGTCATCAGCGAAGCACGCGTCGTCACGCATACGGCGCAGTTATAGAACTGCAGGAACCTTGTGCCTTCAGCGGCCAGGCGATCGAGGTTGGGAGTTGGAATCTCTCCGCCATAGCAACCCAGGTCCGAGAAACCCAAGTCGTCGGCTACGATCAGAACCACATTGGGCCGTGTCGAACCGGGTTCCATCGCGTCGCACGGCTCGAGGGCCGCCAGCCCTATCACCATCCAGGCAATCAGCAGGATGGCGGCCTTGCACTGCCATACAGGCCAGCGGTATGGTTCGCAGCAAAGCAATTCATGAAGCGAGCGCATCGGGCGTCTCCCGGCAATAGAGAGAGGCAAAATAGCTGGCCAGTTGGCGCTATGCGAGGGGGGGAATCAACGGCGCCAGTATCGGCGCCCCGATGGTGCGGGTCAATGTTTCCGCAGGGCCAGGTAAAGCAGGCCGGGATGGGCAAATTCACGGCTCTTGTAAGGCCAGTGAGATCACCGTTCATGGCCTAAGTCAACTTCGCATCGGCCCAGTTGCCTTCCCCCTGAAGGTGGCGAATAATTGCCCGTCCACATTTCGTGACAATCACGCCCATCCCATGCTCCTGCCGACGCCATCCTATGCCGCATGAATGCCCCAACGGACACGGTCCGCTCACCCGTGGCCGCAAGGTCTGGCTTTGCGAGGAGTGCGATTTCCGCAGGCCGCTTGCTGAACTGGATCAGGACATTGAGCCGCCGCAGAGTGCTTGGCTCACCATGCTTCCCAGCCCACTGGCCGTGCCGCTGGGCGAGTTGGAACAGGAACGTCATCCGGTGCTCAAGCTGCATCGGCTGTGCGACGTGGTGGAAAACCTCATTCGGTTTGCGGTGATTGTCGAACTGGCCGAGGTCCGCGCTCAGTGCGGGTCGGGGCCGCTGCCCGAGGCACTGCTCGCGGACCTTCAACCGCGGATCGAACGGCCAACCTTGGGCCAATGGCGCGACATGCTGACCTCGCTGTGCACGCACCTGAAGCGGAGCGATCCGCTGGTATTGCCCGAATTGTATGACTTCTGCCGGCAGGAATTCTTGCCGCTGTTAGCCCTGACGATTCCGGGGCTCGATGCCAACAACCTGATCGATCTGCGCAACCGCCTGGCGCACGGCGGACCAGTCACGGCCGCTTGGGCCCAAATGCAACTTGACGTCTGTCACCCCTTCTTGAAGCAACACCTCGACCGCCTCTCGTTTCTGCACAATGCCGCTGTATGCTACCTGCGGGATGGCGCTGCCTGGCATTTGCAGGGCCGGGAGGAACAGACTGCCCCCTTGGCACAGCTCACGACCGAGCTGCGGATAGCCCTGCAAGCCCTGGATGGCCGCGTGGTGCTGCTGCACGGCGGGCGGTGGCTGGACCTGTGGCCGCTGTGCGACTGGGGGAAGGCATCGTCGCAATCGGTATCGGGGCCTCGTCAAACCGCCAGGGAGTGCTCGCTCGTCTACTTTCGGGCTGAACAGAACCGCCTGTTGTACGCCGCCCTGGGGAGTGAACTGCCGCACGGCGAACGCCGCGACGTGGTGGCCGAGTTTCGCGCATTGTTTCAGCTTGATGCTCGTGCCACGCAAGCCGCTCCAGCCGCTGCCGACTTCGAGGACGAACTGCGCGCCGACTCCGCATCGTTGATCGGCCGCGAACCAGAATTCCAGCAAGCCAAGCAGTGCGTGAAGGATGCTCAACGCGGTGTGCTGTGGATCAGCGGTCCCGGCGGCATCGGCAAGAGTTTCCTCATGGCGCGGCTAGCCGATGATCTCCGTGGCGATTCCAGGAAGGTTTGCCGCATCGCCTGGCGATTCAAGACCAGCGACCAGGCGCGCGGCAACCGTACCGCTTTTTTCCGCCACGCGGTGGAAAAGCTCGCATCGTGGCTGGGCCAGGATATAACCCCGGCCGCCGATGTTCAGCAACTTGGCAAACAACTTGAGGATCTGCTGGTTCGCGTTTCGGCGTTGACTCCCGACTCGGACCATCCACAGGCCAGGGCGCCGCGCGTGCTGTTTGTACTGGACGGCATCGATGAGATTGCCCAAGTCGATACGGAGTTCGCCAGCGTTCCCTTTCGCATGCTGCACGATAACGTCGTGTGGCTCTGTGCAGGCCGTCCCGAAGGGCAATTGCCCAGCATCTTCTCAGGGGACCGCTGCACCCATGTCTTTCCCGGCGGGTTGCCGGCCATGTCGGCCGACGACATCCGGGCAATGCTGCTGGAGCGGACCGGCACGCTCAAGTACAACCTGCTGCCGCTGGATGACGAACAAACCGGAACCATCAAGAATCCGGCCGTGGAGGCTATTGTCGCGCGTGCCGCCGGCCTGCCACTGTACGTTCACCTGGTGATCGAAGACCTGCTGGCCGGGGAACTGCGCTACGAAGACCTTTCTCGGCCCGGTACGCTGCCAGCCTCGCTGAGTGCATATTACGATCGGCTCTTGCAGCGGCTTGCGCTGGGGGAGCTACAGGCCCTGCTCACGCCGCTGGTGGTGACCATTGCCTGGGCCCGTGCTCCGCTGGAGGAAGAAACGCTGCACTGGCTGATGGTCCACCGCAAGGTGACCACCGACGACGAGGCCGGCCGTCACCTGCTCCGCCGCGGCCTGGCCGCCGTGCAGTCGATGGTGCGCAGCGTCGGCCTGCCGGGCGGAGGTGTTGGTTATCTTCCTTACCACCTCACGTTTGGCGAACACATCCACGAGGACCGGGGGCGGATCATCGGCGTACAGAATCCGCTCACGCGCCAAGCCTTTTGCGAGCTTGGCACTTCCTGGGGCGATATGCCGGCCGACCACCCTGCTCGAAGCTACGCCTTGCGTTTTGGCGTATCGCACCTGATCGCCGAGCGGCGCTGGGACGACCTCGAATCATTGCTGACCGACCTGCGGTATGTGGAAGCCCGCTGCCTGGTTGGACAGGTATTTGACCTGGCTCGCGACTACACCCATACGCTCGATGCGCTGCCGGTCCTTCAACCGCATAAGGAAGCAGAGCGCCGGCACGCGCAGCAAGTGCAACAATACGTCCAGGACCTGATTGCGCATGCCGCTGCCCGCGGCAAGGGCGTGCCGTTTCCTGCTCCGCCGGCAAGCAATACCAGTTTACGGCCGCTTCGCCAGGCCGGCCCAGGCGAGCAGCCCGCCGATGGCTCGTCCCAATGGAAGCAAGCCGAGCGCATCCAGCGGTTCGCCAATTTCGTGTGGGGGCACAGCCATCTGCTCGTGACCTATCCCGAAGAAATGTTTGTGATTGCGCGCAACCACGCGGCCGCGGGGCCTGTCGTCGAGCAGTCCGAACGCCTGCTGGCGCAAACACACCGCAACTGGGTGGCGCGCGATCCCCGCCCTCCCATGCGCCCGCTGAACCCCGCGTTGGTGCGAACCCTGACGGGTCACACCGACAAAATCACCGCGGTAGCGCTTTCGGCCGATGGCCGCGTGGCCGTCTCGGAGAGTTACGACAAGACGCTCCGCGTATGGGATGTCGAAAGCGGTGAACGTCTGCACACTCTGCAAGGAAACAGTGGCCAACACCGCAACATTATGGCGCTTTCGGCTGATGGCCGCGTGGCAGTGTCCGTCAACACAGGCAATATACTTTGCGTTTGGGATGTGGAAAATGGCGAGTGCCTGTACACGCTCGAAGGACATACCTTGAATATCACAAGCGTGGCGCTTTCGGCCGATGGTCGCGTGGCCGTCTCGGGAAGCGATGATAGCACACTCCGCGTGTGGGATGTCGAGCGTGGCGAGTGCCTGCACACGCTCGAAGGGCACACTTACCTTGTCACCGGCGTGGCGCTTTCGGCTGATGGCCGCCGGGCCATTTCGGGTGGCAGGGATCTCACATTGCGCGTTTGGGATATCGAGTGTGGCCGACCTCTATTTACAATGGACGGCAAAGCGATTCCCCCCTTGGCACTTTCCGCCGACGGCCGCTTGGCTATATCAAACAGTAATCGGTCCCTGCAAATATGGAACGTGGAATCGGGACAACGGCTGCACTCCATACCAATTGACTTCGAGCCATTAACATTGGCGCTATCTGCCGATGGCTGTCGGGCTGCGTCAATTTGTCAGGATCATACACTACGCGTATGGGACGTGCCGACCGGCGAGTGTCTGCACACTTTCAATGGCCCCACCTACTCGCTAGGTGCTATGGCGCTTTCCGCCGATGGCCGCCGGGCCATCTCAGGAAGCTTAGATCCCACCCTATGTGTATGGAATTTGGACTGTGATGAGCCTCCGCAACCACTGACCGGGCACAGCTATCCCGTCTTCGCTATAGCTGCTTCAGCCGATGGCCGTCGGGCGATCTCAGGCGGCAATGAGTCCAAAGTACGTGCTTGGGACGTGGATCGCGGCGAATGCCTGCACACCTTACAAGGCCACACGAGCGTTATCAAAGCGGTTGCCATAACAGCAGACGGCAACCGCGCAATCTCGGGAAGTAGAGACTCTACACTTCGTGTGTGGAACTTGGAGTCCGGCAAGTGCCTGCACGTGCTCGAAGGTCACAGCAAGGCAGTTTTGGCTGTCGCGATTCTGGCCGACGGCCAACGCGTCATCTCGGGAAGTTCCGATCACTCACTGCGTGTTTGGGATATCGACCGCGGCGAATGTCTCCATATTCTCAAGGGGCACAAAGGGTCGGTCGATGCCGTGACAGTCTCTCCCGTCGGCCGCCGCGCCATCTCGGTAGATTTCGATCTCTCGCTGCGTATTTGGGATATCGAAAATGGCGAATGTCTCCACGTTTTGGAATGGCGCCCATGGACAGTTGATGTCCTGAGAAGTTCTGCCGACGGCCGCCTAGCCGTTTTAGGATGCAGAGACGGCACACTGCGCGTATGGGACGTGGACAGCGGTCAATGTCTGCATGTCCTGGAGCCACATCGCGACATCGGCGACGCCATGGCCATTTCGACCGATGGGCGCATAGCCATCTCGGCAAGCAAAGACAAGACGCTGCGCGTGTGGGATGTGGAGCATGGGCGATGCCTCCGATGTCTTCAAGGTCACACGAAAGAGATCAAGTCTATAGCGCTTTCAGCCGACGGCCGCGTAGCCATCTCTGTGAGTATCGATAAGACGCTGCGCATCTGGGATGTGGAACATGGCACATTGCTGGCCGTGTATCCCTTCGATGCTCATTGCACCGCCATGACATTGGTTTCCAATACAAAGTTTGTTGCCGGCGACGCCGACGGTCAGTTGCACTTTTTGACGTTGCGCGGCGAGTAGCCGGCCGATCGGCAGGAGCATCTCGCGGAATCCTCTTGATCGCGGCCAAATCGCTTCCTCTGGCAACGAAACTGCTACTCTGAAGTGTGTTGCCGTCGTCCGGTCAAACGGCGCCGAACAACTGTCCCTTCGCAGCGACCAAGTCTTCAGGAGACAACACGATGGAAATGCGTGTCAAAGTCGAAAAGATTGTCACCCCGGCGTTCCAGGCCATGCTGGGCGTGGAAAAGTACCTCGCGCAAAGCAGCATTGAAAAGCCGCTGCGAGAACTCATCAAGCTCCGCGTGTCTCAAATCAACGGCTGTGCCTACTGTCTCGACATGCACTGGAAGGACGCGACGGCGGGAGGCGAATCCGAGCAGCGCCTGTACAGCCTGCCGGCCTGGCGGGAGTGCCCTTACTACAGCGAACGGGAACGCGCGGGGCTGCTGCTGGCCGAAGAACTGACCAGGATCGCCGACCGCCCGGTACCAGAAGCCGTCCATGAGCAGGTCAGCCAGCAGTTCAACGACCAGGAGCTTCACGATCTCATTTGGGTCATCGCCGCGATCAATGCCTGGAATCGTTTGAACATTGGGATGGGAACGGTCCCCGGCGACTACCAGCCACCCAAGGCTGGCCATTAATCGGCCTGGCAACCAGCGCGTTGGTCCTGCAGGCTGCGGGAGAACAGCGATCGGCTGCTTCTACAGCTTGACAAACTTTTGCAGCGAAGGGCAGTCGGCGCCGACCAATCCCCGGGCAGCGGCGGCCGAGATGCTCACCTCGGCCACGTACAAATCGCCGCGCGAGTCGAGCCAGACATCGTGCGGCGCGATGAAATCTCCCGCCGCGTAAGGGTTCTGTCCGCCGCCCCAGCGGCAGAGTAATGTGCCGTCGCGGCTGAAAACGCTGATACGGCCGCCGGTTTCCTCGGGCCGCGGGTCGGGCAGGCCCGCATGCCAACCCATCTCGGCCACGTACACGTTGTCGTGCTGATCGAAGCATACGTCGCAAGGCCGGGCCACGTCGGTCCAGGCTTCCAGAAATTCGCCCTCGGGGCTGAACCATTGCAGGCGGCTGTTCTCGCGGTCGGCCACGACGACCCGGCCAGCCCCATCCACGCCGATCCCATGCGGAATCTGAAACTGTCCCGGGCCGTCTCCCGGCAGGCCCCACGACAGCAGCAGTTTTCCCTCGGGCGAGAACCTGTGGATGCAGCAGTTGCCGTATCCGTCGCTGACGTACAGGCTGCCGTCAGGGGCGATGGCCAGGTTCGTCGGCAGATTGAAGGGCGGGGCGGGGCGCTTGATCGTGCGGTAATTGGAATGTTCAACGCCCGAATCGCTGGGGCGGCCGCGTACTCCGAGGGTCATCACAAGCTGGCCCTCGGGCGTGAACTTGCGAACGGTATGGTCCTGGTCGTCGGTCAGATACAAGTGATCGTCGGCACTGATGAAGATGCCGTGCGGTCGGACAAACAGGCCGGCGCCCCACATATGGATCAGTTCGCCCTCGCGGTCGAACACCATCACCGGCTGATGGCCGCCGCGGCTGAACACATACAGCCGATCCTGCGAATCGACGGCAACTCCCACGGCTTCGCCCAGCGATATGCCGTCTGGCAGGCGGACAAATGCATCGTTGGCTTGGTACGTAAATTGGCCGCTGCCGACGATGGCGGCGGTAGCATCGCGTTGGGTCATGGCGCCTGTCTCCTGGGTGCGGCGGCAGCGGTTATGACATCAATTCAAGGGGCACATTGTAGGTCGCCGACAATGCGCGCAGCTCGCCGAGTTCCTGTTCGGTGAGTGGAATGCCCTCGCGGCGGCGCTGCTGCGCGGTGTCGTGTTCGATATCGCCCGGCAGGTATACGCGCTCGTGGCCGGGCGCCGGCGGGGCCGCCCGCAGGGCTCGCATCATGGCATCCATCGCCACCTTGAACTCGGCCGGTTCGCGGAACAAGTCGATGCGAATGGCGCCGAAGAAATGCGCGATCTTGTTCTGATCGAAACCCTCTGGCGTATCGGCAAAGCCGCCGGAAAGCAGCGCCGTGAACACTTCTACCAGCATGGCCAGGCCAAAGCCTTTGTGAGCGCCGGTCTCGCGCGTGCTGCCCAGCGGCAAATAAACCTTGGCCTGGGCCGGGTCGGTGGTAGGGCGGCCGCTGGCGTCCAGGCACCAACCCAGCGGGATCGGCTGGCCGGTCTCCTTCGCCTTCATCACGCGATTGACCGGCACCACGGCGGTAGCCATATCGAGCATGTAGGGTGGTTCTTCACCGCAGGGAATGGCCACGGCCAGCGGATTGGTGCCGAACATCGGCTGCACGCTGAATACCGGCGCCATGCCGCGGAAGTTGCCGCGAGCATACAGCTTGCCCGACATGCAAATGCCGATCATATCGTGCTCGACGGCCAGTTCGGCAAAGTAGCCCAGCGCGCCCAGATGATTGGAGTTGCGCACGCTGACCAGGCCGATGCCGGTCTGGGCCGCCTTCTCCATGGCCAATCGCATGCCCCAGCCTCCGGCGGCCAGCCCCAGGCCGTTATCGCCGTCGGCCCGGGCCGACATGGGCGTTTCAAACTCGATATGAAACCGCGCGCCGGCTTTGATCTGGCCGTCGATCAGCGTATCGACGTAATACGATTTCAAGTTGCGGACGCCGTGCGTATCGATCCCGCACAAGCTCGCCCAAACCAGCGGCGCGGCGGTATCGGCGGCTTGTTGCGGCGGAACGTCGAGCCTTTGCAGGACTTCGGTGGCAAAACTCCTGAACGCCTCGGCGTGAATCTTCATCGGTTGGCTCATCCATCAATGGTAGCTGCTCTCAGGTGGCGGCGACCGAATCTTAAACGCTGGGCAGCGGCAATGCCAACGAAGTTCGCCAGCCAAGCACCAGGCAACGGAAGCAAAGCCCGAATTGCCAGCCAAGCAAGACAGAAATCGGCCTCGCCAGAAACGGCAATGTCAACTTATCTGCCTTTCCCGCTTTTTGAATTGCCCTCGGCCGCGAGTTACCATGCGTACGGGCGGCACATACGGCCGCATACCGAACATTGGCAAACGCCGCGCTTTTCCTCCTGCCGATTCTTGCCGTCGGCACACCCCGGGAGCCTCCGCCGATGAAGCGACGAACTTTTCTGGCGACGGTGCTGGCCGCAACGACCACTGCGCCGCTGCTGGCTGCCGTACGCGAACAACGATGGGGCCCGGCCGCCCAGGTGCTTGAGCAGGCGACGGCTAACCAGCAAATCGACGCCGCGGTGCTGCATGTCGTCCGCAAACAGCAGACGTTCACGCAACATTTTGGCACGGCGGCCTCGGGCGATGCCATGTTTCTGTTGGGCTCCATTTCCAAACCCATCAACGTGGCGGCGGTGATGCCGCTGTTGGACCAGGGCAAGTTTCGGCTCGACGACCGCGTGCAAAAATTCCTGCCGCAGTTCAAAGGCGAGGGACGCGAGCAGGTGACCATTGCCCACCTGCTGACGCACGTGTCGGGCCTGCCAGACCAACTGGCCAACAACAACGACTTGCGACGCAGCAAGGCGCGGCTCGATGCGTTTGTCGAAGGGGCCATCCGCACACCACCGCAGTTCAAGCCGGGCACCCGCTACCAGTACTCGAGCATGGGCATCCTGCTGGCGGCCCGGATCGGCGAGATCATCACTGAAACGGATATCAAAACCCTGGTCGATCAGCAGGTGTTTCGGCCGCTGAGCATGAAACATTCGGCCCAAGGGCTGGGGCGGTTCAAGCTGCAAGAGGTGGTGGCCTGCCAGATGGAAGGGGCGGCCCCCGAGTCGGGCAGTGGCGATCCACAAGCCAAGGAGTGGGACTGGAACAGCCCTTACTGGCGAAACCTTGGCGCTCCCTGGGGCGGCACGCACGCCTCAGCGCCCGACGTCGGCCGATTCCTGGCCGAGTTCCTGTACCGCCGCGGCCAGGTTGTGCGGCCCGACACCGCCCGACTGATGACCCGAAACCACAACCCCGCGGGCTTCAAGGCGCGTGGGCTGGGCTTCGACGTAGGCGCCGAGGCCGGCAGCCCTGGCTGTTCGGAGGAAACCTTTGGCCACTCAGGCTCCACCGGCACGCTCTGTTGGGCCGATCCGGCCACAGAAACCATCTGCGTCGTGCTGACCTCGCTGCCAAGACGGGCGGCCAATCCGCACCCCCGTGCCATCGCTGCCGAGCACGTGGCAGCAGCCACGCGGCGATAACCGGCAGCGGCGGATGCAAACCATTCCATCGTCCATCGAAAACCGACATGCAGGACGATCACGGATGTGTGTAAGGCGGCCTTGCGCGCCGTATCGCCATTCGCCGGCCACGTATTAGTTGATCTGCTCGGCAAGTGCCACCATGATGCCCTCGGGCCCGCGGATGTACGCCAGGCGGTACGCATCCTCGTACTGCATTTCGCCGATGATTTCGGCGTCGCGGGCGCGCATGTGTGCCACCATGGAGTCGATGTCGTCGACGGCAAACATGATGCGGCGGAGTCCCAGTGCGTTCACCGGCGCATTTGCGGGTCCAAACCGGATCGCGCTGGGGGTGTGGAACTTGTCCAGTTCCACGCCCTGGCCATCGGGAGTCCGCATCATCGCGAGGGTAGCTCGGACGTCCTGGAGCCCGATCAACTTGGCGACCAACGGCCCTTCGACGGTCGTCTCGCTCTCCAGCGTGAGGCCCAGTTCGGTGAAAAAGGCCTTGGTGGCTTCGAGATCGTCCACAACGATGAGGACGTTGTCCATCCGTTTGAGTGCCATATCC
>CAZEEG010000043.1:0-44950 GCA_964511065.1 uncultured Pirellulales bacterium
ACGAGCGCAAGATCGGCCTCTCCCGCAAACGCGTGGAATGGGCCGAGGAAGACGCGGCCGAAGCCGGCGACGCCGAAGCGGCTCCCAGCAAGGCCTCCACTCCGCAGGTTGAACTGCGTGGTGGCGTGGGTAGCGGCGGCCCGCTGATTCAACCGGCCGAGCGTGAAGAAGGCGACGAAGGCTAACCCGCCTGCCGGCCAGCACACCTGGTGCCAGACCGGCAACAACTTTAGTAATGACCATGGCCGCGGCCGTACCCAGCAACTTGGGAACGGCCGCGGCCTTTTTGCTGCAATGCGCGAGCACATCGGGCAGGGTATGATTCGGCGCCAAGAGCGCGCGGAATCAATGCTTATTCGCCAGGCCATTTTGGCGGCGGCCACCCGGCCCGTACCATCGGCTATCCGCTCTTGGTGACCACGTAACCGGCGGCGGGCAACCGGCGTACTTCATCGGCCCAGCAGTCGATGACCAGGTTCACCATCGCCATGCGTTCGATCTCTTGCACGGCATCGGCGCAGCGGTCGAAGCAGGCTGACGCCGTTTCAGCCGAACCGGGCCAGCGCTGGGCCGCCTTGGCCGCGGCCTGCTGAAGGGCCGTATCACCCAGGACCGGCAAGCCGGCCAGGGCTCGCACCACCCCACGATAAAAGTCGGCGGCAAACCCCAACAATCGCTTGGCGCGCGACCGCCGAGATGGAGCGTCCTTGCCCGCCTTCTCAATGAACTGGTTGGCCTCCGACGCCAGCGCGACCGAATCCCAATCCACCTTGGCCAGCGTGGCCAGCAGGTGCTGGCGATATTCGCGGAGACTCTCATCGGCCAGTTCGGCTGCAATGGAAAGGCTGCCGCCGGATAATTCGGCCAGGTCGCGCGCGGCCGATTCGTCTGGCACCACCTGCTGCTGCAACAGCAGGCGAGCGGCCGTTTCGGTATCCAGCGGCGCAAACCGCACCACCTGGCAGCGGCTGCGAATCGTTGGCAGTTGCCGGGCGAGACTGGTGCCGATCAAGATCAGCACGCTGCGGGGCGGTGGTTCTTCCAGTGTCTTGAGCAGGCAATTGGCGCCTTCAACATTCAGCCAGTCGGCATCGTCGATGATCCCAATTCGCCGGCGGCCCGAAACCGGCTTCAGCCCGATGCTGTGGCATAAGCCCTCGCGCATCCGCCGCTCCTTGGGGCCGATGAAGCTTTCAATCGGGATGGACGAACGCTCGGCCGGTTTGGCCACCACGTCTACATCGGGATGGCTGCCCGCGATCACTTGCAGACATGCCGGACAGGTGCCGCATGGGTTCAGGTCGGCCTCGGCTGCGTTTTCACAAAGGAGTGATTGAGCCAGCTTCAAGGCAAACATCCGCTTGCCGATACCCGGCGGGCCGACGAACAGAAAACTGCTGGCGAGCCGGCCGCGCGCAAGTGCCCGGCGGAACTGTTCGACAACCTCGTCGTGTCCTTCGATGCCTTGCCAGCTCATCGGTCAGGCAGCGCTCCTGTGGCAACGTGGTCCATACGGCGCGGAAGTACGCGGCAAATTGCTGCCGCGGGGGGCTTTTCTCCGTTTTACCCGCCGCAGCCCCCTAGGCCTAGCAGCCTTCGCGCCATGCCAGCAGCGAGGCTCCTCCCGCCGCGACCGCTCAAGCTTGGCAAAGCGTTTTGCCGGACCAAGCGGGTTGCCACCTGGGGCCGATTTGCATCGCTCAGCGCGCCCCGGGCCTGCCCATGTGATAGATTTCTATCAGGCAGCCCACGGTTCGCGGCACATTTCTGTCACGCACCCTGCACGGTACTGCTCGGAAACCACCTGTCACCTGCTTGACTTTGCGCTGTAATTTGCACAAACTGGGATTGTTTTCGAGCGTAAACAGGATGGATTTTGCAGCATTATGACAGAAATCAATCACCATCGGTTCACCTGATTGTGCGGTTTCTGTCTGAAGCGACCTCGCTGCCTAGCCCACCAGGATGGGTGCCAACGATGCTGGCCGAAGAACGACGACACCGAGTGCTGGAGATTGTTCGCCTGCGCGGGGGGTTCGCCTCACTGCCCGAGTTGGCGGCCGAGCTGCAGGTCTCGGAATCGACCATCCGTCGCGACCTGGACCACCTGGAGCAAACCGGCGTTGCCCGGCGCACGCACGGCGGCGTGTTCTACACCGGCAAGGCTCCCACGCTGCCTTATGAACTGGGGAATGAGCCGGAGAATTGGGAGAAGAAACAGGCCATCGCCAAGGCGGCGGCGGCCCTGATCGAAGACGGTGACACGCTGCTGCTGGATGGCGGGAGCACAACCTACGAGTTGGCGCGGCTGTTGGTGGGCCGACCGCTCCAGGTGGTGACCAACTCGCTGCCGGTAGCCAACTTGTTCGCCTCCAATGCCTACACCGAGTTGCTGCTGGTGGGCGGATACGTGTATCCCCGTACCGGCGTGGCCCTGGGCCCCTATGCCGATGAAATGCTCTCCCGGCTCAATGTGCGGCGGGCCATCTTGAGCGTTTCGGGCATCGGCCACGAAGGGCTCTACAACAACAACTCACTGCTGGTCGCCACCGAGCAGGCCATGTTGCGCGCGGCCGACGAAGTGATCGTCGTCGCCGACAGCACCAAGTTCGGCCGCCAAGGGCTGGCCCTCTTGTGCCCCCTCTCGGAGATCGACCGCATCGTCGTCGATAACGCCATCACCGAGGATTGGCGCAGCCGGATGCTGGCTGCGGGCGTGCACCTTGTCGTAGCCGGCGGAACGGACAACGCCCCGGAAACTCAGGATGGGCAAGCGGCAGCGCCGGCCAGCAAACGCCGTCCCAGCTGATGGCCGCATTGCCGCCCCCCACCCCAACGTACCAAGCCACCCCTACCGAAGCGTTCGTAGCTGAGAAGCGCATGACTGTCGCCACGCCTTCCATCGACCGCCGAGTTGTCGAGCAGATTGTCCGGCAGATTGTTCACGCCAACTTGGGCGAAGCCGCCCCGCCAGCGCGCCGCGAGCCGAACCTGGTGGTGAGCATCTCCGCCCGGCATCTCCATCTGACCGACGAGCACGTGGAAATCCTGTTCGGCAAGGGGCACACGCTGACCCCGATGAAGCCGCTTTACCAGGACGGCTTCTACGCCGCTGAAGAAACGGTGATGATCGTCGGCCCTGGCCGCCGGAGGATGCTGCCCAACATTCGCGTGCTGGGGCCCACCCGCCCGGCCTCGCAAGTTGAGCTGGCCTTTACCGACGCGATCAGCCTGGGCATCGACGCGCCGGTACGACTCAGCGGCGACATCAAGGGCACCCCCGGCTGCGTGCTGGTGGGCCCCAAGGGTGTGGTCGAGCTGAATGAAGGCGTGATCCGCGCCGCCCGCCACGTCCACATGAATCACGAGGACGCCAAGTATTACGGCGTGAAGAACCACGACGTGTTGAACCTGCGGATCGTGTCGGGCGCCTGCTCGCTGGTCCTGGAGGAAGTGGTTGTTCGGGCCGATGCCAACAGCAAGCTGGAAGTTCACCTGGACACCGACGAAGGCAACGCGGCCGACCTCAACCGTGCCACGCACGTCGAACTGTTCAAACCGTAACCTGCCGCCGGCGGACCGTGTATCCCCGGCGATAACCGAGCAACCCGCACCAATCCCGTTTCTTCCTGTTTCACATTGGGAGACCTTACAAGATGGCCAAGGCAGTAGAGGCATTGGGCATGATTGAAACCAAGGGTTTCATCGCCCTGATTGAAGCCACCGATGCCATGATGAAAGCCGCGAACGTGGAATTCCTCGGCTGGGACAAAGTGGGCAGCGCCCTGGTGACGGCGTTTGTCACCGGCGACGTTGCCGCCGTGAAGGCCGCGACCGATGCCGGGGCAACCGCCGCCAGCCGGCTGGGCGAAGTGGTCAGCGTGCAGGTCATCCCTCGCCCGCACGACGACCTCACCAAGGTGATTCCGCAGCCCACCAAGGCCAGAGGGGGCACCAAGGCCGGTTAAGGCCGGCGGCAGCTCACGGCCTCAAGACATTCCATCGCACACTCCAAAACGAACGTTTCAACAGGATCGACGCCTACCATGAACGATGCCATCGGATTGTTGGAAACCAAGGGCCTGGTGGCCCTGATTGAAGCCACGGACGCCATGGCCAAGGCGGCCAACGTGGAAATCGTGGCCAAGGTTGCCATCGGCGGCGGGTATGTCACCACGGTCGTCCGCGGCGACGTGGGCAGTGTCCGCGCAGCCGTCGAAGCGGGCGCCAACGCCGCGACCCAGGTCGGCGAACTGGTCGCCAGCCACATTATCCCTCGACCCGCCGAAGGTTTGGCCGCCGCGTACCTGTCGTAAGCTCCTGGCGGCAGGTCGGGGACTTTCGTCCGCGCCGGAGTACCGCATGGTTGCCGTACGGCACCCATGCGCTGCACGGCACCCGCGGTATACGCCACTGGCGCACCAATGGAGCGCGAGCGCACGGATGGCGCGGGCGGCGGCTTGCTGCCCCCCGTGTGTCTCTGATCAATGGAACGCTGGTTCGCACGCCGCGTTGCCACGGTTGGCGGGGCGGACAGCGGTTTGCAGGTTGAATGGTTTCGTTTGCCAAGGAATCGGCCACGTACTCATGAAGATTCTGATAGCCAATTTGGGTTCGACGAGCTTCAAGTATCGTCTCTTCGATATGCGCGACGAGCGGCAACTCGCCCGCGGCGGTACTGAACGCATCGGGGCCGAGGAGAGCCGCTCGTTCGTGGAGATCGGCGAACATACTTGGGAGGAGCATTCGCCGGTGCCCGACCACGCGGTAGCGGTGCGCCGTTGCCTGGAGCAGTTGACCGACCCGGACCACGGCTGCCTGACCGAAGCCGGCGAAGTGGCTGCGATCGGGTTCAAGGCGGTGCACGCGGGCCGGATCAGCGGGGTACAGCGCGTCACCGACGACGTGCTGGCCGCCATGGAAGAAATGAGCGATGCCGCCCCGGCCCACAACCCGCCCTACATCAAGGCCATGCGGCTATTGAACGAGCGGTTGCCGGAAATTCCGCTCGTGGCTGCCTTCGAGACCGGCTTCCATCAAACCATTCCGCCGCGGCTCAAGCTGTACGCCGCACCGTATGAGTGGAGTCAGCAGTTCCACATCCAGCGGTGGGGCTTCCACGGCGCCAGCCATCGGTACATTGCCGGGCGGATCGCCGAGATTCTCGGCCGGAACGACCTCCGCGTCATTTCGTGCCATCTCGGCGGCTCAAGCTCGCTGTGCGCCATCCGCGATGGGGCGAGCGTCGCCACCAGCATGGGCATGAGCCCACAAAGCGGTCTGCCCAACAACAACCGCGTGGGCGACTTCGACCCCTTCGCACTGCCGGCACTGATGAAAGGCACCGGGAAGAGCCTGGACGAACTGCTCGACGACCTCGCCTGCCGCGGCGGGCTGCTGGGCATCAGCGGGCTCTCCGGCGATGTCCGCGACCTGCAGGCCGCTGCCGCCCAAGGAAACGATCGGGCTCAACTGGCCCTGGACCTCTTTACCAGTTCGGTTCGCCATTATCTGGGCGCCTACCTGGTGGAGTTGGGCGGGGCCGACGCCATCGTCTTTACCGGCGGGATCGGCGAGAAAGGGGCCGACATCCGCCACGCCGTCTGCCGCGACCTGCAACCGCTGGGCATCGTCCTCGATGAAGCCGCCAACAGGGCCGCTGAAGGCGAAACCGCCATCCATGCCGCCGATAGCCGCGTGCAGCTTTGGGTGGTGCCTACCAACGAAGAGATCGTCGTCGCGCGGCAAGCCAAGGCCCTGCTGGAAGGGGCCGCAGGCAACTGAGTCAGCGCCACCTGGTACCAACCAGCGTCAACCACCGTTACGTTCCCCCGCAGGCAACTCCACCATGTTCGTCGCGAAGGTCACCGGCAGCGTCGTCGCCACCCAAAAGGTGGATTCGATGGTCGGGCAGAAACTGCTCGTCGTCGAACCCTACCGTATCGACGAGCAGGACCGCAGCCGCCTCAAATCGACCGGTCGCACCTTCGTATGTGTCGATACGGTGGGGGCCGGCGTGGGTGAACTTGTGTTGATCGTGCAGGGAAGCAGCGCCCGGCTGACCCCGCAAACCAAGCCGCTGCCGGTCGACGCCGCCATCATCGGCATCGTCGATAGCGTGCATGTGGAGCAGCACTGCGTGTACCACCGCGAGGAGAAACCCTAGCGCCGGGCTGCGGCCCCCCGCGTCCAACCTGGCCGCCGCCCTCCCGCATCACTTGATATGCCCATCGCCATCTGAACACGGGATCGATATCCGCCATGCAAGCGACCGAAACCTTGATCCGCAACGTCGTCCAGGAAGTCCTGGCTCAAATGGCACGCAGCGGCGCCGCGCCCAGCACCAACGGCCGCGGTCAGGCCAGGCGGGGCTTCCAGGGCCGGCACGGCATCTTCGATTGTGTCGACCAGGCCGTGGCCGCCGCCCGCGAAGCGTTTGAGCAACTCAGCGAGCGCAGCCTGGAAGACCGCAAGCGGATCATCGACCACATTCGCCGCATCTCCATCGACCAGTGCGTCGAGCTAGGCACGATGGAGATGAACGAAACGAAGATCGGCCGACTTGAGCACAAGATCGAGAAGCTCAAGACGCTCGGCGAGCGGACGCCCGGCGTGGAGTTCCTCCGCAGCGAAGTGTTCAGCGGCGACCACGGTTTGGCCGTGATCGAGCACGCCCCCTTCGGCGTGATCGGAGCCATTACGCCGGTTACGCACTCTCTGCCAACGATCACCGGCAATGCCGTCAGCATGATTGCCTCGGGCAATACGCTGGTGGTGAACCCGCACCCCAGCGGCCGCAAAGTGGCCGTGGAAGGCGTCCGCCGGTTCAATGAAGCGATCCTGGCCGACGTAGGAATTGACAACCTCATCTGCGTGATTGAAGAACCCACGCTCGAATCGGCCAACGCCATCTTCTCGCACCGCGATATCGCCCTGATCTGCGTAACCGGCGGGCCGGCAGTTGCCCGGGCCGCCTTGAATAGCGGCAAGCGCGCCATTGTAGCCGGCCCCGGCAATCCGCCCGTGGTGGTCGATGAAACCGCCGACTTGGACCGCGCCGCCAGAGCCATCGTCCAAGGTGCCAGTTATGACAACAACCTGCTCTGCATCTCGGAAAAGGAAGTGTTCGTCGTCGACGAAGTGTTCGATGCGATGCTCGCGGCCATGGAACGGGCCGGGGCTGTACGGCTGAACGCCCGCGAGGTCGATGCTCTCACTGCCGCCGCCATCACCACCGTAGGCGAAGGCGCCAAGCAGCACGATGTCCCTTCCAAGGAACTGCTCGGCAAAGATGCTGCGGTGCTGGCCCAGGCCATTGGCAAGCGGGTGTCCGAAGACACAGAACTGCTATTTGGCGAAACGGATGAAACCAACCCGTTCGTCCCGGTCGAGCAGATGATGCCGTTTCTGCCGTTTGTGCGTTGTCGCGACGTGGATGAAGCCATCGAGAAGGCGCACTACTACGAGCATGGATTCCGGCACACGGCCATCATTCACAGCAACAACGTCCGCAATATGACGCGGATGGGCCGCCTGATGGATACCACGCTGTTTGTGAAGAACGGCCCCTGCATGGCAGCCTTGGGCCTTGGCGGCGAGGGATACCTCTCGTTCTCGATCGCCACTCCAACCGGAGAAGGTGTCACCACCCCATTGACGTTCACCCGCGAACGCCGCTGCTCGCTGATCGACGACCTGCGCATTTTGGGCCGCCCATAAGAAACCGCAAGCGGCGTGCCGCAGCCTCGGGCGAGGATCCATACGTTCAAGGCCGAGCCGAACCAGGGCCGGCTGGGCACCAGACATCACCAGGCATCCAGCGGTGGAAAGCACGAAAGAGACTTATGCAGTTGGCACGGATCATTGGCTCCGCGACCGCCACGGTAAAGCATCCTTCGCTGCAAGGGTTCAAGCTCCTGGTCGCACAACCGGTGATGGCAGATGAGACCCGCCCCGATGGCGACCCCCAACTGGTGGTCGATCGCCTGGGCGCCGGCCCCGGCGATATGGTCATCATCACCGGCGATGGAAACGCGGCCGCCGAGTTGATGGGCACGGAACGAACGCCCGTCCGCTGGGTGACCACCGCCATTCGGAACTAGGTGCCAACCCCAACGGCCCAGCAACCATCCATTGAGACAGCGACACGTTCGCCCATCGCAACGACCTCACCAGAAACCGCCACCGAAGCCATGACCGCAAACCATGCCCAAATCGAACGCCTCGTCCGCGAGGTGATGGAGCGATTGGGGCCAGAACTGCGCGGAGATGGTCCGGTCGCCGCGGCAACGCACAACGGCACCGCAACTAGCGCCACGAATCACCGTGCCCCGGTTCCAAACGGAAATGCGGCGTCCAATGCGTCCTCGCCAAACTCGCACGCCCTGGTGCTGCATCAGAAGCTGATCGCGTTGGCCGACGTGGAAGGCCGGGTTCCCCAGGGAAGCACGGTCGCCGTGGCCGCCCGCGCGATCATCACGCCTGCCGCCCGCGACTACCTGCGAGCCCGGCAGGCGCACCTTATGGTGGCGCAGGCAACCGTCAAGGCTGGCGGCTCAACAGCCGCGGGCCGAACCGTAACGCTGGCTGCGGCGATCGATTCATCGACCGCTGCAGCCCCCCGAGCGCTGTCGCTGGAACTGCCCGATCGATTGAGCGGCCATCTCACCAAGGCCGGCATGCGTGTGGAGCGGATCGCGCACGTCAGCCTGCCCGGCACGGTTGCCGATTTGTCGTCGAGCATATCGCTGAGCGGCAACCTGGGGGTACTGATAACGGATGAAACCGCGGCGGCGCTGTGCCTGGCCAACCGTCACCGCGGCGTGCGAGCGGCGACCGCCACCGACGTGGAGGAGTTGGAGGCCGCCTGGAAGGCCATTGCCGTGAACCTGCTGATCCTCAATCCCCGGGGGACCAGCAGTTGGAAGCTGATGCAGATTGCCCAGCGGTACTGCGGCCTGGCGGCCGTGGGCGGCGTAGCAACCTATTCCGAGGTTCTCGCCTGAAGTGGTGCATGAGGGAGGCGCAATCCCATGCGGATCGCAGAAATCATCGGCACGGTCACGCTGAACCGCCGCCACCCGGCGTTGAACGGTGCCACGTTTCGCGTGGCGGTTCCGCTATCGCTGGCGAACCTGCGCGATCCCGATGCCCCCAGGGCCGAGCCGATCCTGGTTTACGACGATCTCGGGGCCGGGAACGGGAGTCGCGTTGCCCTGTCGGAAGGACGCGAAGCGGCGATGCCGTTTGAGGAGGATATACCGATTGACGCCTACGTGGCCGCCATCTTGGATGAAATCCATCTGCAATCCAAGGAACGAACCATGTAACTCCAGGCAAACCAGCCTCGCTTCCATCGAACCACAACATCATTGGACCCATCCATTCAGGAACGCCCGCCATCGGGCGTCCATGTGATTCACAAAACAAACGACAGCCAGATTGTCGCAATCTGAGGACCACCATGAACGCCTATAAAATCAAGCAAGAGATTTGCGACATTGGACGCCGCATCTATAACCGCGGCTTTGCCGCGGCCAACGACGGCAATATCAGCTACCGCATCGGCGAAAATGAAGTCCTATGCACGCCCACCATGCACTGCAAGGGCTTCCTCACGCCTGATGATATTTGCACGGTCGATATGGATGGCAATCAACTCGCTGGCCGCAAGAAGCGTTCCAGCGAAGTGTTGCTGCATCTCACGATTATGAAGGAGCGGCCCGAGATCAAGAGCGTGGTCCACTGCCACCCGCCCCATGCCACGGCGTTTGCCGTCGCCCGGGAGCCGATCCCCCAATGTGTGTTACCCGAGGTCGAAGTCTTCCTGGGCGACGTGCCCATCACGGAGTACGAGACACCCGGCGGGCAGCGGTTCGCCGACACGGTGCTGCCGTTCGTCAAAAAATCCAACGTGATCATCCTGGCCAACCACGGCACGGTGAGCTTCGGCGAAACGGTCGAGCGCGCCTACTGGTGGACGGAAATCCTCGATTCCTACTGCCGCATCCTGATGCTGGCAAAGGATTTGGGATACGTGAACTACCTCTCCCATGAGAAGTCGCGCGAACTGCTCGAACTGAAGCAGAAGTGGGGCTACGACGATCCGCGGCTGCACGAGGAATTCAAGAACTGCGATATCTGCGCGAATGACATCTTCCGCGAAAGCTGGACGAAATCAGGCGTCCAACGGCGTGCCTTCCCCGCTCCGCCGCCGATGAAGCCCGGCCCAGACGGCTCGGCGGGTACAACCCCATCCACCAATGTGCAAGCCACGCGCGGTGCCAACGGCATCACCGGCCAGGCGCCGGTCATATCGGGCCGGTTGTCCGGTGCAACGGCGCAAAGCAACGAAGCCCCCGGAAGTTCCAACGGTTCGCTGGCCGGTATGGACACCGAGGCCCTGGTTCAGATTATCACCGACCGCGTGATGGCTACCTTAGGACAGCAGTAGTCGCGCCCATCAGCATGGTTATGAAAACGGCTGTGGGTCAACTACCAAACGCCATCCTCAGAAGGAATATCCATATCCTGCCGTGGCAAGCGCTGATGAATGAGCCACATTGCGACAAGACGGCTTGAAGTGCAATCACCATTCATCGTGCAGGTACCCCCAACAAATATCCAACGATTTTATCACCGGCAAGGGAAACGCATATTATGAAGGTGTCGATCATTGGCGGCGGCGGCCTGGTAGGTTCGTGTACGGCTTTCGCGCTCCAGGCCGGCAAGATCGTGCGCGAAATCGCCCTGCTCGACGTCAATGCCGAACTGGCCGAAGGCCAAGCGCTCGATCTGCTTCACGGCAGCACGCTGCTGGCCGACCAGGTCATCACCTCCGGCGGGTATGAGCAGGTGCGCGACAGCGACGTGATCTGCATCACCGCGGGCTTGCGGCGTAAGCCGGACGAAAGCCGGCTGGACCTCATCAATCGTAACGTGGCGTTGTTCCTCAGCATCCTGGACGAGGTGGAATCGGCCGGGTATCCCGAGCATGCCATCGTGCTGGTGGTATCCAACCCGGTGGACGTGCTGACCTACCTGGCGGCCCAGCGGTTGCGATTGCCGTCGTCGCAGGTGCTGGGGCTGGGGACGCAGTTGGACACGATCCGGTTCCGCAGCCTGATCGCGGCCGCATTGAATGCCGCTCCCACGCAGGTTTCCGCGCTGATCCTCGGCGAGCATGGCGACAGCATGGTGCCGATCTACAGCAGCGCCACCGTGGGCGGGCTGCCGCTGGATAAGCACCCGCTGTGGGATGCCAACATGGCCGCGGACCTGTTCACTCGCACCAAGGGTTCCGGGGCGGAAGTCATCAAGAAAAAAGGGGGGGCCGGATTTGCCGTGGGCGTTGCCATCCAGGAAGTGATCGAGTCGATCGCCTTGGACCGCAATCGCGTGCTGCCGGTTTCGAGTGTGCAGAACGGTTGCTACGGCATCCGCGACGTGGCCCTGAGCGTGCCCACCGCCGTTGGCCGCGGCGGCGTGGCGGCCACCTACGAGTTCGACCTGTGGCCCAAGGAAGTTCAAAGCCTGCGCAAGAGCGGCCAGGTATTGCGGCAAACCATCGACACCGTTCTGGCCAACCGGCCGTAGGCTGCATTTGGCTGCCGCTTGGGCACTTGGATAAGGAATATTCTCTCCGCAAACCACCGTGGAAGCTATGAGCGCCAAATCGCTCGATCAGAAACTGGCCGCCATTCACGCCGATCCTTCCGGATGCCGCGAATTTATCCTGGCCGATGCCAAGGATGCCGACATGGCATTTGGCGTGGGCGCGCCGGGCATGTCGCCGGAAATGCACGCCGGCGAACCGCGTTTCCGCACGTTGGCCGAGTACCGCGAGCAGATTCGCCAGGTGGTGCGGCAAGGCCTGGTGGATATCATGCTGATGTCGGCCAGCACCAACGAGCAGTTGACCATCAAGGAGCGGTTGTTCGAGGGCAGCCACGTCACGCCCGCCGCCCGAGCCAACGATACCAGCGACATCTTTGTGGTTCGCGGCGGCCGCTATGCCGAGCACCCTTCGCAACCGTTCCGGACCGCCACCATCGACCATATCCAGTGCGGCAAATACCAGTGCCACGACTCAGAACGGGTGCTGGGGGCAAACCTGGGCCTGTACAGCATCACGTTCAACAACCGCCTGGAAGACGACCTGCGAGCGCTGGAGGAGTACCGGGCTTTCCGCCTGGAGGCCGAACAGCGGGGATTTCGCCACTTCCTCGAACTGTTCGATCCCAACGCTCCCCATCAACTCGACCCTGACGACGTGCCCGGCTACATCAACGACTGCATCGCCCGGACGCTGGCGGGCGTGACAGGGCCGGGCCGTCCGCTGTTCCTCAAGATCGTGTATCACGGACCCAAGGCCATGGAAGAACTGGTCCGCTACGATCCCCACCTGATCGTGGGCATCCTGGGCGGCGGCGCCGGTACCACGTACGACGCCTTCAAACTGCTGGCTGAAGCCCAAAAGTACGGTGCCCGGGTGGCCCTGTACGGGCGGAAGATCAATAACGCGGAGTGCCAGTTGGCGTTCATTCAATTCCTGCGCCTGATTGTGGAAGGTCAGATTTCGCCGGAAGAAGCGGTTCGCGCCTACCACGGCGTTCTTGCGCAGTTGAAGATTCGCCCTCACCGCTCGTTGGAAGACGACTTGCAACTGACGGCGGCCGAAATGAGCTACTCGGGCCGCGGCACGGTGTCGGTTCCCGCTGGGGTGCCAGGCACCAACGGCGCTAGCCAAGCAACCAAGGTTTCTGCTGCAACCAGCCATGGACAGGCAGCATCTGCTATTCGTTCTGCCAATGGCCAACATGGCGGCTGCGGCTGCAAGGGGGGATCGGCTCCGGCCGCCCAGGGCAATGGCCAAGCGGCGTGCGGCTGTGCAACGCAAGCAATTGAATCCAAAGACTTTACCAAGATGACGGCAGCCGAGAAGCTGGCCTGGCAGCAGGCCAAACGCGACCGCATCTGGGGGAAGTTTTAGCAGGCCGGTGTTACGGGCATCCCCGCCGAAGGTGGAAAGCCCACCAGCGCGGTGTCGCCCTCCGATGAGGTCGGGCAGGTCTGGGGCGGTCGTGCCATACACGCCGCCGAAAATTAATACCCCACCGCCGCGGCCTCGCCTTCAGGTCGACGGTCGGTTCCCCTTGGCGAAGCGCCGAAAGCCGGTATGATAAAGGGCTTAACGGTAAATTGCCGATGTTGAACGACTGCCGGCGCGAACGCAGCGCGGCCGGCGCTCCCTCGATCATCGCCCTACAGGAGTTACGACCGTGGCCCCCAAGTCCAAGAAGAAGGTGGAAACCCTTCACCTGGTTTGCGAAGAAACCGGCGATTACAACTACGTGATTCGCCGTAAGCCGGGCGGGGAAAAGCTTCGCATCAAGAAGTACTGCCCTCGCCTGCGCAAGCACACGGTTCACGTTGAGAAGAAGAAGTAGCCAGATCTAAACGCCGTACGGCCGTAAGCTTTGCACCGTGTTCCCTGGGCCGTGTAGGGAAATTGCTTGCAGTGCGCCAAAGCCGCGCTTGGTCCACGGCCGGGCACGGCAGGATCGGTCACGCGCAAGGCGATGCCGTCACGGCATCAGGTCGAAGGTGCCGCGGTGGCCCGCTCGGCCAGGATCGCGTCGAGCTCTTCCTTCAGCCGGGGCAGGATTTCGTCGTAAGGGTATGCGCCCAGCGACTCCGGGCCCCGCTTGAGATTCACGTAGTTGGGGCCGCACCATAGGCCCAGGTCCGCGTCGTCGGTCTCGCCGGGCCCGTTCACGCGGCAGCCCATCACCGCGATCGTTACCTTGTGTTCCTTGGCGTAGGCGGTCATCTCGCGGACCTGCTGCGCCAATTCGACGAACGCCTCGTTCTCCACCCGCGAACAGCTTGGGCAACTGATGATGTTCAGCCCAGGCAGCCCATAATCGACCACACTGCGGACCCGGCCCTGGGCAATATCGTTCAAGATCGCCTGCCCGACTTCCACTTCCTCGGGCTTGCGCGGGTTGGGCACCGTGAGCGAAACGCGGATCGTGTCGCCAATCCCCCGGGCGATCAACTGCTCAAATGCGATCCGGGTCTTGATCACGCCCTCGGGCGGCATGCCGGCCTCGGTCACACCCAGGTGCAGGGGGATATCGGCCCGGACCTCGGCAAAGCGGCGGTTCATCTCGACCACTTTCTGCGGGTCGGAATCCTTGAGCGACACGCAGTAGCGGATGAATCCCAGGCTATCCAGAAACTCGCAGTGCTCCAGCACGCTTTCGAGCATGGGCGAGATGGAATCGGCCGGGTCAAACTTTTCTTTCTTGGCCGGGTCGACGGAACCGCAATTCACGCCCACCCGGATGGCGCAGTCGTGGGCGGCCGCGATGTCGGCCAGATACCGCACCTTATCGCGCCAAGGCTTCTGCCGCTCGTGATGGTAAAGATGCCCCGGGTTGTAGCGAATCTTGTCCACAAACGGGGCAACCCTCTCCGCCAGGCGGTAATTCTCCTGGAGATCGACCGCCAGGTTGGCCGCGGTCTGCTGGCGAATCTCCGCCAGGGCAGCGGCGTCGCGCTCGCTATCGACGGCAATCCGCACCACCGCCGCGCCGGCCTCGTGCAAGGCGTTGGCCTGGGCCGCGGTCGCCGCCACATCGCGGGTGGGCGTGGCGCACATGCTCTGTACGGCGATCGGGTGGCCAGCGCCAATCGTCACGCTGCCAATACGAACCTGCCGGGTGGGATTGCGAGTGATTTCCATCAAAGCGGTTTATCAAATGGGAATAAGCTCGTTGTTTGCGGCGGCAAATGCCGCGCGTTCATGGTCATTCTATCACCGGCCACCTGGGGGCGCAAGGCCGACTGCGAGGGCTGCCGCATCCGGATGGCCTGGCGGCATCGCGATATTTGGCCTCAATGGCGACACTTCCTTCCAAGAAACCAACCGCGGCCAGCAGGCTGACCATAACCGAAGTGCGCAGCGGAACTCCCCCCGGATGGTGCGGCCAGCGCGAACAGCCCGGGTGCAGGCGTTTATCGCTGTTAGCAAGTGTGGGCGCGAACCGCCGGAAACCACCAGAACCACAGTTCGTGCCCTGGGCTGCCGACCTCGCAGGCGGTCAACTGGCGCTATTGCGGTTTTGCAGGGTGCCGAGTGCCCGGCCTGCGAGTTCACGCACCTAGAACCGCGTGCCCGAGAGCAGGCCGCGGCGGCGGTGCGACTTCCATCCCATGGGAACGGTCGTCAACAGGCTGACCATCACCAGGATCAGCCCTACCACGCTGGGGGTGAGCCACAACCACCACAGCACGCCTGCTGCCACCAACAGCCATTGAGGCGAGGCCAGCGAAAGATCGAACCGCCGGGCGGAAAGGGCCAGCAGTCCCAACAATGCGAACACTCCCAGCACCGCCAGGCCTGCCTGGTAGCGATCCCAGCGGCGCTGCACGGCCGGGTCGGCCCAATTGAGGACCAGTTCGGGGGCCGGTCCCTTGACCACGGCACAGAACCGCTGCGGCGAGGTCAAGGTTGCCTGCCAGAGATTGCCGGCTTCCTCGATCAGCGGCCGCGACCGTTCGGCCTGCTCAAAGTAGCTTTCGAGCGTCAACTGCCGGGCGAAATCGCGCTGGAAGTCGTACAACACGGAAACTTCCTTGGCGGCCTCGGCGTCATCATCGCGCAGCGACGATTGCCGCAACCGTTCCAGTGCGTGATGGAACCGCTGCACCCAAGGTTGATACCAGCGGGCCATTTCTTCCAGCGATTCGTCGTAACTGACCGCTGCAATCACGCCCGAGATGCTGCGTGCCCGGGCCAGATCGACGGCCGATTCCGTCTGGGCATCGAGGCTGGCACCGGCAAGCTGCACGCCGCGCGGAAGCTGCACGGTCCAGAGCGTCTGCTCGACCGGCACGCCTACCAACTGCGGCGCCTGGAGTTTGCCGGCCGTGCTGCGGCCCTCGTACACCACTTCGATCCGTTGAACCAGCCGGCTGGAAACCAGCGGGATGCGCCACCGATGCGGCACATCGCTGCCGGCCGCAGGCTCCTCGGAAGCGGCATCGGGGGCCGTGACCGGCCCATCAGACGCCGCCGGGATGGCAGACGGGTCGTCTCCTGCCGCGCCCGGTGTGGCGGCATTCCCATCAGCCGGCGCTGGCGAGGTTCCTGCCGGCATCGCGTCTAGCGTTACCGGCACATTCGCCACGGTGACATGCCATAGCCTGGCACCCGGGGGAAGCGTCAGCTCGCACGTCTTGAGACCCGATGGATTGAGGTCGAACCGTGCTACGCCCCGATAGCTGCCATCCACCGCCGGGACGATGCCAATATCTGCCAGCGTTACCAAGGGACGGCCCAGCAGCGGTTCGGCCGATTGTAACCGTGCCAGAAACGGCTGTTGCTGGATGCGGTAAGCCGTGTAACCCAGCGGCTGCGAGCGCGCGGCGGCGATGGTTTTTGGCAAAGGAACTTCGGCGGGCCACTGGATGTGCGGGAGACGCTGTGTCTGCCACGCGACATCCTTGCCGTTCCAGCGCGTCGGCAATAGCAGGAACCGCCGCAGGTTCTCCGAGAACAGCGGACGAATGTCTGGCGCCGCCAACCGCTGCCCGGAGCGCGACAACAGCCGGGCAAAAATCGTCAGGTGCTGCTGCCCCTGGAGACTTTGCAGCGGTCGAATGACCAGGCGGCGGCGACCGGTGGCGATGTCGTCGTCTTCCAACTCCACGTGGGCTTCGATCGAGACATCGATGGGTTCGGTCACGGTGTTGGGGATATCAAAGGCCAATTCATCCAACCGGCCCTGCCGCACGGCCAGGTGCAGGTCGACGCCCACTTCCCAAATGCCGTCGCGGTCGTTCAGCCAGATGGCTTGTGTGCCCTGCGTACGCGGCATGTTGGGCGTGACTTCCATCGTCGCCTGCGGCAGCGAGGCGGCCGTTCGTTCTGTGCGCCCGCCCGGCTCGGCAGGGATACCATCGGTCGGGCGGAGCGATGCCGACACCCGGGGCAGCGCCAGCGCCGAGGGCGATTCCGCGGGATCGGCGCCCGGCGGCAACAGCGCCGCCATGCTAGGGGGGCGTACCTTGGAACCGGTTTGCGGCATCATCCGCCACCATCGTCCCAACCAGCGGTCGCGGCCATCGCGAATGACCCCGGCGGCATTTTCCAGCGGGACAGAAACCGCTACGTTCACGCCCTGTTGTTGATAGAACTCGACATAATCGGAAAGGACACTGACACCGTCCAGTTCCAAGGCCGGCACGGCCAGGACGACGCCCGCCTGACGGTGGAGCGGTAAATGCCCCCGCACGATGAGCTTTTGCGATTCAGCGGCCGGATGGCTCAGAAATACCGTGATCCAACCCGAGGAAAGCCGCGACCACGTAACGCTGCGGGCGGTATCGTTCTCGCGGACGATCACATCCTCGACCTGGAACCCCTTGGGCAACTTAACCCGATGCCGAAAGGCCGGGCTACCGGAGGTCAGTAAGCTGGCCTCGAACTCCACCCCGGCTCCCCCCGTGCCCACGCTGATGCGGGTTACCTGGTCGGCGGCGACATCGGCCGGGCGCGGTTCGGCCCAAAATGCACCGTCGGCCAAGGTGCCACTGACCCGGTACGCCAGCGCCGGCGGTTCGGCCACCTCGCCGTTGAAGTCGGCCATAAAGAGGTTCGGCGGAACGCTGCTCCAGGAAGTTGGAACCTCGGCCCGGCCCAGCAGCGATTTATCGAGCGACACCGCCAATTGTTTCCGGCTGGTTCGGGCACCAAGCACGGTGATGTTGGGGACTTCCAACCGGCCCACGCCCGTGGTGTCGCGGAGCACAAATGCCGCGATTGCCGTCGCCTCTTTCGCCAACGGCGATGCCGTCAAGCCAATCCGATAGACCTGGCGACGGGCGGAAAGGTCGGCCGGGAGCGCCGGATCGGGGTCTTCCAACTGCACATCGGGCATGGGCTGCAATAGCCTCAATCGCGGATCAGCCGCGATGCGAATAAACTGCGGTACCTCGCGGGCGAACTGGAGTTTGATCCGCGTCTGCAGCGTTACCGAACCGGGCTTGACCGTCAGCCAATAAGCCTCGCTGGCATCGAACGGATTGGCCGAGGCATCGCCCACATCCAACCGCCAGCGCAAAGCCAACCGCGAAGCCGGGCCAAGCTCGGCCACAATCGGCCGACTATCGGACGACGGGTACACGGACCCGATGGCAGAAACCACTTCGACCGGCATGCCCGAGGGCGCCAGGACTTCAACCCGCGAAGCCGGCACGCGGGGAATGGCCAGATCGAAGCCCGACACTCCTTGTTGCTGGTTCACCTGCGGGCGGAGTTGCAGTTCCAGGCGGTGGGAACCCGCCCGATCTACTTGGAACACGAGATACCGGCCGCCGTCTTCCCAGCGGACGGGGATGGTATCGCTGCCAAGGACGGCGTCGGTCGGCCGCAGTGGATTACCGCCCCCGAAGTCGACGCGTATCTCTTGCCGATTGCGATAGACATTGAACTCCAACGTGGCCGACACATTGGCCGGAATGGCCGAGGCACCGCCCATCATGTTCGACCGCTGGAGCCGCACCCGATAGCTCGTTTGCCGCAGGGTCCAGTCGCGCGGCTCGCGCGTAATCCGCGATGCCTTGCGATGGAGTTGGGCATACAGCGAGTCGGGCACAAAGCAGTATTCGCCGGCTATTTCGCCCTGGTCGTCGGCCGGGAAGAAAACCTTGTGTACCAGTTCGACCAGGGGGCGCGGCACCTCTTGGGCAAAACCGGCGGTGGCAACAAGCGCTGCCAGCAACAGCGCGATGGTCGCTTTTCCCAGACCGCTGCTATGCCCGGCCGACGATTCGCTCCCGGCCCCAGCATTAGCCGGCGCAGTTCGCTGGGCCCGGAGCGATTGTCCGACGCGCTGGGCGCCGCCCAGGCCAAGATGCAGCCCCCAGCCCAACAACGCCCCTTGGACGAGCGACGTGGTGATGGGGGTCCAGGCCGAGGGTGCGATGGCCGCCAGCAGGATCACAAACCCCGTTACGGCGATTGCCGTACGGCGATACCGCCCGGCCTGCCACCAAATGACCATGGCCAACGCCAGCAGCAGGCACCAGCCCAGGGCTTGCAGTTCATCGTCGCAAAGGACGCGCACCTGCGAGGGCAGGGTGCCGTCGAAATCGAAGTGCTGCCAGGCCAGGGTCGGATCGATCGGGAAGCCTGCTGCGTCGATGCGCGACCACGGATGCGAAACCGCACCGCTCGCCAATACGGCGGTGACGGCTTGCGCGTTGCCGCGGGTTGCCTCTCCAGGCAGTGATTTTTCGGCAGATAGCGTCGTGGCCGCGCCCGCGGCCGCTCCGGCGGTGGCCGCTTCGGCAGTGGCTGCTTGGGCTTGGCCGTTCGCGCGCGCCGCAGGTGGACCATTGGCAACATCAACCGTTTGGCCAACACGCATTTCCCGGCGCGCGGCGGCACCATGGACGGGTTGCGGTACGAAACTGTTCGCGAGGTCTTCCCAGGCACCCACCGAAAACGGATCGAACGGAGGAACGGTACTGGGTCGCGCCAGCCCTCCAAAAATGCGCTGGTTCCAGGACACCGCAGATTCGCCATTCACCAGGCCCGGCGCCATGGCCCGATAACCCGGCGGCAACCACAACCGCCAGGAAGTACGCATCTGAGGAAAGTCGGCAGGGTGGACAGAGGGCGCCGGCAGATCGCTGACCATGCGCAACCGTGGGAGCCGCGTGGAAAACTGGACGCTGATCTGCAAGAAGCGGCGGCGGGGCGGCAGTTCCACCACCAGGTGTTCATCGGCCCAATTCCAGGTGGCTGCTTGCCCACTCAACTCCACGCTTTCAATTTCGCAGCCTTGGAGCCCCGCCAGCCGGAAGTGGTCGCTGGCGATGTTTTCGATCCAATAGTTGGCCTGGTGGAAGGCTCGGCCTGAAGGCTCGCACAACGAGTTCAATTGGGTTTTCCAAACCAGGCCCTTGGCCGTACCCGACTCCCCCGAACTCTGCGTGAGCGTTAGCGCCTGGGCCAGCGACACGTGCTGCTGGGGATCGTAAACGTAGGCGGCCCGTTGCAGCGAGGCATCGCCCGGCGACACGGGATCGGGATACATGGCGGTCAACCGTTCGCCGTCGATCGCCACGTTGTCCGCGCCGAACTGCCAGATGTGAACTTCGCCTTGCTGCTGGCGGGCCTCGGGCACGGCGATCAGGCTGACCACCTGTTTGCCGTTGAACGGGATCGAGCGGGAGCCGCGCACTTCAAAGGGGGCCGTCCGCGCCCGTTGCCACGTCAGGCGCCACACTTCGGCATCGGTCGGAAGGCCGTGCTCGATTCGCTCGGTTTCGTTTAGCCGCTTGGCCTGGATATCGTCATCGGCTGCGTCGCTCGCAAATGCCCAGGCAAGCGGTTCCTCTTGAGCGTGTGATAATTGCACCAACAGCCGCTGCAGGCCGCCACTCTCGGGCACGATCCGCAGCGAGCACGACTCCCAAAGCGTGTCGGGCGTGACAGTGGCATCAATGGAAATGTTGGCCTGGAAACGCGGCGGCAGACGCTGCAACGACACCGCCACCTGACGGGCCCGACCGTCGAACGCCAGCAGGGTTCCGCGCGGATCGCCGTCGAATAGCTGCAACTCGCGCATGGTCAGGCTCTTGGCATCGAGCCGCAGGTCGCGCGGCAACTGCGAGAATTGCAGCACATCGGGGGCGGCCGCGTCCACCACCAGCAGTTCGCGGCTGGTGTCCATGCCCAAAAATCGCATCATCCACAGCCGCGCGGCCGGCAGCGATTGTCCCACGGGGGATTCCAGCCACCGCCCCAGGGCGGTCAGCCGCAGGCTTTGCTCGGGAGTGATGGGCCGCGTAAGCCGGATGCGGAGCAGGTTTTCTTCGGCTCCCGGTTCGAGATTCCAGTCGGCGATACCGCCGGGCGGTTCCGTATCCAGGGAGTCGATCGTCCAATGCAGCGGCACGTTGGCCGTTAATTCAAACCGCTCGCCGGTTGGCTGCGAGAACTCCACCACGGTTTGGCCGCGAATCTCGCTGCCGGTCAGTTGAATAGCCGTTCCCTGCAGCACTTGCGTTCGGCTAGTGCGGTACCAGACATCCAACTCGATCGAAGCCTGCGGGGTGAACGCTTGCAGGCGAAGTTCTTCGCCGTCGGAACTGACTTCGACCGGTGATGACTGCCGGCAGCCCACGGTCTCCAAATGCTGCAAGGTCAGCAGCGGCGAGATGGCCACCACGGCTTCGCCTTCCCGCCACGTGAGGCCGGGAGCCGAAATTGTGGGCAGGCGCTGCAATTGCCCGATCTCCAGCGGCGCAAGTGCCGTGAAGCGGAGACTCCGACCAACGCCGGCCAGCGGCGCGGCAAACTTGAGTACCTCCTGGCGCCGTCCATCCTCGGCTGATTCGGGCTGCTCCGACCGCTGTACGACGATATCACCCTGCCGGGCTTCCAACAGATTCACGCCCGGATCCAATTGCAGGGTCAGTTCACCCAGCGGTTGGCCGACAACATCGAGCGACCATTGGGCGGAAATCTGAATGCCCAGCGGTGAGATTTCATAGCGCGTGAATTGCCGCACCGTGGCCGAGCGAACCGGTTCGCCATCGCCCGAAGCCGGGCGAATATACAACTCCAACCGCGGTTCGGCGCCCAGTTGGGCACTCCACTTGCGGCGGCCGTCTTCTGGCGCGCTCGCTTCCCAGAGCACGCCATGCCCGAGCGAAAGCTCGAGGGACACCGGCAGATCGATCACGCATTGGGTCAATGCGCAATGCGGCAGCGAAGCGAGGAAGCGATGCCCTTGCTGATCCAACGATTGGCCGCGCAGCGACCACGAAAGTTCCAAGGTACCCGATTGCGTTACCAGCACAGTCAGGGTGCCGTCGGGCGTCATGCCAAGCCTGGCAGGCCGGGGCGAATCGCCCATCCAGCGGGCTGCAACCTGCCCGCCGGAGTCGACCGGAATCGCCAGCGACAGCGGATCCAGCGGCAACAGCGCGGAGGATTCCTGATGGTGCGCGATTTCAAAGCGGGCCGTGCCGGCCAGCACGCCCTGATCGTTGAGCCGCGCTTCGTAATGGGCACTCAGCAACCGCGTGCGCCGCTCGCTCTCGGGGAGTTCAGCCCCGTGATTCAGCAGGTTCACCAGGCGGTCGAAGTCCTCGATCGGAACCGGCACATACTTCACGCCCGGTTCGCGCGGCCACTCGCTCTCGCGGTCCTCGGGCACAAACACGCGGCGGAACCGAATGGTTTCTGGCTCGCTCTCCGCAACCTGGGCCCAAAGGGGCTTGCCGCCTGCAAATAGCCCCGCCCATAGCGCCAGCAGTACCGCCCAAACCGGCCGGACCTGGGCCGCCGCAGCGCGGCGGGCCGCCAGCCAAGGGCGACGAAGGCAAGCCAGGTTGGACGTTGCGAAAGGCATCGATTTGTGAGCCACCAAGGGATCGTAAACAAGTCAATCGCCAGGACGGTTGCCAGGGGCGGCGAGGAATCTCGCCTCGGATGGTGGCTGGTCTCAGCGTTGCGATTCGGAGGCCACCGGCACCGGCGAGGCCGCGGCCATGGTCGAAGTTTCGCCGTCGTCCACCGGTTCAAACTGGTACTCGGCCTGGGTGGAGCCGCGTTCGGAGATGGAAGACAGCGAGCCTCCCGGTCCTCGCGACGGCTCAACTTCGCCACCTAACAAGCGCTTGAGCAGACCCGCCACCACCACCATCAGCAGACCCAGCGCGGCCGCTTGAGCGACGACCATCGCCGTGTGCGGGTAGAGCGCCGCGACGGCCGCCAGGCCCACCGCCCCGCACAGCAGCACGCCCGGCCGGCGCAGGATCGGCACGTACAAGAGCAGCAACCCAATCACCAGGAACACGCCTGACGCTCCAGCCACGATCCAACTGCGCGGCGCTGCAACAAACGGCAAACGGTCGATCGGCTCCGATGCGCTGAACAAGTACTCGTTGCCCGAGGGTAGCGCCTCGGTTGCCTCCAGGTTCATCCAGTTGGCCAGTTGGGTTTCGTCCAACAGCGGATCGCGTCCCCAATGGGTGCCCTTGAACCGCCACCGTACTTCGCTGGTTGCTGCTGGCGATTGGGAGAACAGCAGGTGCTCATTCTCCGGCAAGATCAACTGCCAGTACGCGCGCCGCATCCAGGGATCTCCCAAGACCCGGGCCACCTGAATGGTTTGGCTGCCGGGCACCAGCGGTTGCCGCACCTGGTAATACACTTCGACCAGTTGGCCGGGTTGCGAAGGATTGCCGCTGAGCGGAATTTCCAGCACGTTCTCCTTCTGGACCACCTTGGTGAGCGTGGCATCGACCGACGCCAGAACGGGCCGCTCCACGTTTTCCGGCAGTTCCAGTTGCAGGTACGGCTCGGAACTGGATACCCGCATCACCAGCCGATCACGCCGGCCATCGGTGGTAAAGACCGAGGTGTACCAGGCTTTCTCAATTCGGGTTGGAATCGGCGCGCCCGATCCATCGCGAATGACCATGAACGCTACATCGGCCGGATCGGGCTGCGTGGAGACAAAGCGTCTTGCGCTGTCGCCGCCGCGCGGCGGCGCCACGCTCTGCACAGCTTTCCAGCGTTCGCTGCCGGGTCGGGTGGTGACCCCGGGCGCTTCGATCGTAACGGCAGCCTCCCGCCATTCTGCGTCTTGGGGCTGCAACATGGGAACAGTGAGCCGCAGGCTGCGGTCGTCGCCCACCGGATCGTGGCCGAACTCGTACTTTGCCTGTAGTTGGAATGTGCCCAACTGCGACTTGGCGGGTAAGACCACGCGGGCGAGGGAATCGGCGGAGTCCTCGCTGGAAAGCAGCACATACTCGATCTCTTCGCCATCGAGCGTAAGCTCTTGCAGGTCCACCCCGGCCGGAACCTTCAAGGTGGTACCCGCCATGGGTTCATACTCGACGCGGTAATTCAACCGCTGCTCGACCTGGCTCGTGCGTGTTCCCAGCACCACGCGGGAATCGCTTTCCACGGTTACGCGGCGGCTATGTACCAGCAAATCGGAAACAAACTCTGCCTGCGGGGCCTCGGCCCGATAGTACAGCGCCCGGGATCCTCCAAAAGCATCGGTGGGAATCTGCTGGCGAACCAGCCCCAACAGCGCCTCTTGCCTGGGGATTAGCGAAACATTATCGGCCGGAATGACCCAGACCTGGGCCGGGTTGAGCACGTTGGCCTCGGGCCGCGGCACGCTGAATGTCATCGGCACGTTCTGGCCTTCATGCGCGCGGTGCGCGCGAAGCGTGATCTCCAGCTTGCCTTCGGTCGCCTGCGCGAGCGGGATGGTAAACGGCCGTACCTGGTCATAACGCAGGTTGCCCACGTCCACCACGTTATCGGGGCCAACCTCGTCCACGACCCAATCCGACAGGTCAACCGGCAGGTTCAACACCCGGGCACCATCGACGTTGTACCGGAGCGTTGCTTCCAGCAGCAGCCGATTGGGTTGCACGGTGATGCGGTAGACGGGATCGACGCGGATTCGGGTCTCCCGCCGCAGGATGGTTGTCTTGAGCGTCGCCGGCTGACGCCAGTAGATAAAGGCAGCCGTGAAATCGTCGTTGCCACTGAGTTCTTCAGGCAGGTCCGCAACGGCGATCTGCCGCACGGCCGGTACCAGACGTTTCCACATGGCCTGCCAACCATCGGCCGTTTCAATCGCGATATGCCCGGACTGCTGCACGGCGCCGATCACACTGAACCCCATCAGCTCGATTTCATCGGCCGGCTTGGAGGCATCAACGGGCCGCTCGGTCACTAGGGTTACTTCTTCCGGATCGGCGCTGGGTTCGCGCAGCACGCGCACCACTTGGCCGGCCTGGGATCCCCGGGCGGGCACGATCTGGAAACGGGAGTCGTCGTTCACCAGTTTCGCATCAGGAGGCAGTCGAACGGAAAACTCACCAAAGGGGCCGCCAAAGCTGCTGACATTCAGCACCGCTTCGGTACGGACGCTGCGACCGTCGATCTGGCAGAGCAGGAAGCCATCCACGCGCAGGTCGCTCGACGACTTCACCAACCGCTCGCTGCTGGCCCGCCACGATAGGGAACACAGGCCATCCAGCCCGCCGAGCTTGAACTGCGTGGCCCCTTTGATCTGGGTTTCGTCAACCAGTTCGGCCCCCAACACGGTGCCGGCGGTCTGCTGCCCCGGCACGGTTAAGGTCAACTCGGGCTGGGTCGATTTAGGAGCCGTGAGTTGAAGGCGTGTTTCGCCTTCTTCGCGAGCCAATCGCACCAGCGTTGTGAGCGTACAGCGATACTCGCCCGGCGGACCCGATACCCACCAATCGAACCCACCGCGGCGGTCGTTGAATCGGAGGAACTGATCGCCGCCCCCGGCAAACTTGGGCTTCTCCCGCAGGATGCATTCACCCAGGCGAAGCGGGATGCGGATCCAACCGTCGGCATGAATTCGGGCTTGCAGTTCGATCGTTAGCGCGGCAAACTGTTCGACGTGCCTGGGTTCGCCCGGCTGAACGGGATCGGTGAGCGGTGCTGTGCTGGAGCCCACGGTACCCGAGGCCGTCATACGCTCCAACGTGTAGAGCGGTTCCATCGACCCTTGGGCGATCTGCTTTTGCAGGTCGATCAAGGCTCGAAGTTCTTCCAGCGACAACCCGGGAAACGGCACCAACTGGCCGTCTTTATCACGGAAGTGAAGCGAAGGCTCCTCGTCCAAAGGCGGCCTGGGCTGCATATCGCGATCCTGCGCGCACACCATCGCTGGCAACGCGAGCGCTACAACCCAAAGTGCGATGTGAAGAACCAATCGCAAGGCGGCATATCCTGCTGCATGTGCGGATCGGGGGCCTCCGCACGGTCGATAGGATCCCTTGAGGGGGAATTCCCCGCTGCGGGCAAGCCTGGGGTTGCTTCCCGAGATGAGGGAATGGCCTCAAACTCTGCTCCACTTGGCCCGGCATCCTGCCTGCTCTTGCCCATTCTAACCAAACGGCAGCGTCGCGACAAAGAATGAATTGCCTCTGTCGTTGGGCATCTTGGCCGCGACCCGCCCGCTGCAACCGCCACCGATCTTCGATACGCAACGTGCTGTAAATTCGTTCATTTCCGAACGATCCGGCGATTCAGCGACCTGCGCACAAAGCGCAGCCAATCCATGCGCCCTCGCGCCGCCCCCAACCGTGCCCGCAGAAAACGGATAAAACGAATAAGCCGGGAATAATCCGACGCGGAATCATCGAAAGGGGGGGTGGCCACCCGCCGGTAGGCCATCCTTACCGCAGCGTTCGAACCGCACGCTTGCCGGAGCAACCTTTTGGGGGCAGCATGCGGAACCTTGTCAGTCCGGGAGGACCGACGTTGCAAACCCGTTCCATCTGCGGACCACTGGATTGTTGAATTCGTTCAAGGGCCCGGTGACCGTACATTGGGAATCCAGGGTACCGACGTTGCTCCCGGATACGAGCCAGCCAGAGTCGCTCTGGCTGGCTCGTATCGTATTGGCGTGTCGGCCATTGGGGCAGCAATGTGCCCGCTCTTAAGCGCTTCCCGCGGCCCACCCTGATGATCTTCTCCCGGATGGAACTTCGCCCCCGGACCGATACCTCGGGCGCGTTCTCTCCCCTTGCCTGGGCGGCTCCGCCGGGCAGATTTTCTCGCTGGGCATGTGACAGGTGCGACAAAAAAGCGGGTTCCCCCCTGCCCTTCGTGCTAGCATTGAGTAAACTGTGGCGACTAGGCAGAATAGGACGTTCCGCAGCCTAGGAAAAATCTGGCAGAGTTTGTGGCCGGCACGGCGGAACGGCTGATACCCCGTCCTGCTTCCAGGAGAGAACTTGATGAAGCAACTTGCGATGACTGCCCGTCCCTGGTTGGCGGTGGCCTTGGTTGCGGCCGCTGCGTTGTTGGTTTCGGGGCAAACGGCAGAAGCCGGTCACGGCTATTACGGGCCGACGGTAACCAAGTGCTATGTCGTGCAAAGCCCCGAGTGCCCCTCGCTGTGCACCACGATTAGCGTTTGCCTGCCGGCCTGCTGCGCCGATGAAGAGCCCTGCGTGAGCAGCCGCTGCACGCTGATCGGCCAAGGCCAGGTGCGTTTGTCCTGGAGCTGCGGAAAGACGGTTACGGTCCGCTTCACCCGGCACGGCGTGCGGGTTTTCTAGGCCTCCCGCTCCCGGTCAGTCAACATCCACAAGAGCGCAAGGCGAGCGCGACTCGCTTTGCGCTTTTTGTTGCGCGCACTGAGACGCCCGGTAAGCGATTCATCCACTAGGGAAATAGAACCAGCTTGCCATGCGTGCGGCGGCTTTCCAAATCGGCATGGGCCTGCGCGGCCTGTGCCAGCGGATACGTGCCGCCGATGGGAACCTGCAACCCAGCCCCGACGGCCTCCAGAAGTTCCGACATGGCCTCCCGCATCAACGGCTCATCTTGAATGACCGTTCCCACTGCCAACCCCAACGCGGCCCGATTGCCGAACAACAGCACATCGCCGGGGATTCGGGCCGGCTCACCCGAGGCTTCGCCATAAATCACGATGCGGCCTCCGGCGGCCCAGCAGCGCAGACAGCCAGTAGCCACCTGGCCGCCGACCGATTCGAGAATCAGATCCACGCCCTTTCCGCCGGTTGCCTGCACCACGGCGTCGTGCCACGCAGGCTCGCGATAGTTGGCTGCCGCGGTGGCCCCCAACCTCAGGGCCAGTTCGCACTTCTCTGGACTGCCTGCCGCGGCCACCACCTTTGCGCCCGCCCGGGCTGCCAGTTGCACGGCCCAGGTACCCACGCCTCCGGCGGCGGCCGTAACGAGCACCCATTCGCCCGGTTTCAGGCGGCCCATGGTGTGCAAGGCGTGCCATGCCGTTTGGCCGTTCACGAAGATAGCCGCCGCCGTTTCTGGTGACAGATGCTCTGGACAAGGGACCGTGAATTGGGCTTCTACCAGTACGGCCTCGGCGTAAGCGCCGCCGGTAACGGTGCGGCCAATCACCCGCTGTCCCCTGGTCAGGCCGCTGATGCCCGGCCCCACTTCCGCCACACGTCCGCAAACTTCGATACCGGGCGTGAACGGCACGGGCGGCGCCGCCGGATGGCGGCCACTGCGGCGCATGGTATCGACAAAGTTCACCCCGATCGCTTCCGCGTCGATCACCAATTGGCCTTCGCCCGGTTCCGGCCGTGGAACCTGCTGAAGCTTCATGACGTCCGGGGGGCCGTGCTCGCGACACACGATGGCATTCATCAACACGGCAAAACTCCACTGATCACCTGGTTCCATCACCACCCGCCGTCCGCACGTTGGCGCAGCGGCGCCGGCCAACTTAGATAGGCCAGTTCAAGCCTGCCGAGAAACCACCATCGACAAAAATGATCTGCCCGGTCAGAAACGCGGCCGCTGGCGAGGAAAGAAAGATGGCCGTGCCGATCATGTCCTCGGGCCGGCCCAACCGCCGCAGCGGGGTGTTCGGCAGGCCCCAGGCTTGCATATCCTCGCGGGCCCAGAGTTTCCGCGTCAGGTCGGTGAGAATGAAGCCGGGCGCCAATGCATTGACGCGCACCCCGTGCGGCCCCCATTCCACGGCCAGCGTGCGTGTCATGTGTCCCAACCCGGCTTTGCTCACGGCATAGGGAAGCACGTTCCGCAGGGGAGCCCAGTTGTTGAGCGAAACGATATTCAGTTGCGATCCATACCCCCGCTGCACCATCTGCTTGCCGACAGCCTGGGAAAGAAAAAATGGCCCCTTGAGATTGATATCGAGGATGAAGTCGTAGTCATCTTCCGTGCATTCGACGGCCGGTTTGCGGCGGTTGACTCCGGCCACGTTCACCAGCGTGTCGATCGGGCCGTACTGATGCGCCACGTCGTCGGCCAGGCGGCGGACGGCATCGACATCCGCCACATCGCAAACCATCGGCACCACGGCGTGCTCGGCGCCTTCAGAAAGGTCCGCGGCCGTTGCCTGTAGCGTGGACGCATCGCGGCCGGTGATGACCACACAGGCACCGCGTTCCGCGAACCCTTGGGCGATGGCCTTGCCAATCCCGCGGCTAGCGCCTGACACCAGCACCACTTGTTCAGCCACCGAGAACATCGAATCGGCCATCAATCGACCTCGACTTTCTACAGGATGCAGGAATGGGTGAAAGGGAGCCTGGCTGGGGCCGCGACGATCCGGCCGCTACGCCGGCAAGCCACCTGCACGATGGTCAGCAACTCGCGCGGTGTAACACCAGGCCACGTGCGGTTAGAAAATCCAGCCTTGCACAAAGGCATAGGCTAACAGCGCGCACAGCGGGAACCCGAGGAAAATGATCAAGTAGGTCAGCAGGGTGATCCAGGTTCGGCGGGGCCAGCGGGCCATGACAATCAATCGCGGCGGAGCAGAAAAACCATTACCAGCGGTTAGCCGCGGAGCACCTCCCCCCCCGCGGCAACCGGCATGGCGAAAAATGCGATCATACCGCGCCGGGGCACCGCAGCACACCAACCAGGGCACCCATCAGAGAAAGAGCCGCATACCGCCGCCTCACGGTGCGGCATGCCAAGTGAACAAGTCACGAAGTGAACCGAGGCCTGCGGGCCGCGTGCGAGTGCTAGCAGTGCTGGCGATCCGAACGTTGCCTTCGCCGATAAGACTGCAGCGGCTAATCTTCCAGCATCGGCCGCAGTTCGTTGACGAAATCGCGCACGTCGGTGAACTCGCGATAGACACTGGCGAAGCGGACATACGCCACCTGGTCCAGTTGTCGCAGCTCGCGCATCACAAGTTCGCCCAGTTCGCGGCTGTCCACTTCGGTCTCGAACCGGCCGTGAACCTCGCGCTCTACGCGGGTGACCAGGTCGTCAATCTGCTCGTCGCTGATGGGCCGTTTCCAGCAGGCTTTTTCCAGCCCGGCCTTGATCCGCTCGCGGTGGAACGGCACGCGGCTGCCGTCCTTTTTCACCACTTTGATGGTGGGTTCCTCGATCCGCTCGTACGTGGTGTAACGGCGGTGGCAGGCCAGGCACTCCCGGCGGCGGCGGATCATGCCGCCTTCCTGGCTCGCCCGGGAATCCACCACGCGATCGTTATCAACAGAGCAGTAAGGACACTTCATGGGTTTCAAAGCCAGCGGTTTGCGGCTTAGTGCGTGAGGCAACCACCGGGGTGAGGCACGTCGGGACGACACCTGGGTGGCACCAACACACCAGCCCGGTTGAGGATTCTACCGGCCGGGTTGACAACTGGGGATAGAAAAAAAACGGCGTTCGTGGCATAACTATCCCGCCCATACCATACAGGATCGCTCCATTCTCGTCGCCTGATTGGTGTGAAGTCCACCTGCCCAACCGGGCGGTCGGCCAATCCCTGCCGGCGGCCATCGCGCGGCGCAGGGCGGTTTGAACGTCTGGCACAGGATGCGAAACCCAGGAGGGGAACGCCATGAAGTCCGCCTGCTCAACGCTGCCGTCCTTAATGCGCGGAACACGCCGCCAACCGCCTGCCATCCGGCGGGCCCGTTTCTCTCCAACAAGACGCTGCACGTCTTACCTTGCACTGGCTGCCGGGCTGATGCTGGCCGCCACTTCCATCGCCGATGCCCAGACGTTGCCCTCGGGAACTCCCAACCTGGGCCCCTCGCAACCCATCACGCCGCCAGCCTCCAGCCGTACTACCACGGCCACCGATGCCGAACAACTCAACTCGCCTCTGCGCTACCTGGTGCGGTTGAGCGCGCAACCGCAAATCGTGGGCGGATACGGCACGCGCGGGCTGGATATTCAATTTGAAGGTGAGGCGCCCCAGCTTTCCCAACAGCGCGACCAGTTGAACGTGGTCATTCGGATGGCGTACGCCGACGGCACTCCGCTCAAAGACCGCAACAACGTTGCCGCTGTCGATGAGATCGTCGGCACGCAGATTCCTCTATCGGAAGGCGATATTGAGATTCGCGGCGACACCTTCCGGGCGGCGATGTTCTTCCCGCTCAACGACCTGGACCTGATCGGCGACAACGAAACGCCGCTTCAAGTGGAGTTGCTGCTGCGGCGGGGTACGCAAACCATTACCCGCAACCCCTTTGTTCCGGAAAGATACGAGTTCATCACCATCTCGTCGGAAGACATGCCGCGGATGTGGGTGCAATCGCTCAAGGTGGAGACAGCCAAGAACACCGACGGCCGACCCGGCGTGGCAGCCAGCGGATTGATTTACATTGCCGGGCCTGAAGGTGCCGAAACCACCGTCGAAATGGCGCTCGCCGATGCACGCCTGGAAGGCGTCATTAGCCGCGATCCCCGATTCCGCGTCACCGACAATTGGGCCGGCCAGGGGCAGCGCGTGAAGCCCGACAAGAACGTGCAGAGCTATCGCGTCTCTCTGTTCACACCGTTTGAAGCGTGCCAATTGAGCCGCGGACCGCAAGAAATCAATGTCTACCTGCGGGCGTTCGACCGGCAAGGCAAATATATCGGCGGCACTCCGCCCGAGCCGATTCAAGTGAATGTGCCTTAGCGGGCGCGGATACCGAGCGGCGAGGCCGCAGGCTGCAACAAACCTGATGCAGAGATCTTGGTGCGGCCTGGTCCCTGCCTGGATGCTATTCTTTTTCGCCCGTTTCAATGCGTGCTTCCACGCCGCCTGCCTTGAGCGCATCGACCAGGCCCTGGGCAGTCACCTGGGCATCGCCTGCCAGGGGCACAGCGATCGCACCGCGGTTGCGGTCGATCTTCACGCCTTCGGCATCGATGCCTTGTACCTTGGCCAGCGCGGTCTTGGCTGCCGCCGCGGTTTCATCCGTCAACTCGGCAAAAATCTCAATCGCTAAGCCGGGCGCAGCCCGATCGCGGTGTGGAGTGGCGGCCCCGTTCACGGCCTTGGCCAGCGGGCTAAGATCGGTTCCATGGCCATAGCCGGCCAGTACGATCACGTGACCTCGCCCAGCGGTGGGAGCGATCTTGGAAACCTTCGCAGCGCCGCCGTTCTCCATAGCCTTGGCCAGAACGGAGGCGCAGCCCATGCAGTAAGCGCCATCGACGTAGAACCGCAGATGCTGTGTGGTCTTGCCCTGCGGTTCTTGCGCCTGGGCGCTAGTGGCGGTGTAGGGCTGCAACGTTGCCAGCGAGGCTACGGCCAGGGCAACCAGAACATTACGCGAGGTACTCATGATGCTCGCTCCAGCAAAAGGCGGAGGGGGAAAGGCAGGTCCAAGGCGTCCACGGCCCAGGCCATCCTAATGGGTGGGTCACGCCATCGCAAACCTCCGTTTGCAAGTCGCAGCGGCATGCGGCCCTTTGCCCGGCGAGGACAAGGACACAGTCTGCAACGGACCTGCCCCCTCCCAAAGCACACCGCCATCTGGCGCGGCGGCGCCAGATGGCGGTAGACGGGTTTCAACGGCAGGAATCCCTGGTTGGGGAGCTAGAACATCAGACCACCCGTGACGTGGAAACCGTGCAGCCCCAAGTCCGTGGTGCTGTCCGTCGGCCCGCCGGCTCCCCACCAGATTTGGCCCTCGTATCCGACCCGGGCAAAGACCGTCCCGAAGTTGGCTTCCAACCCCAAGCCAAGCTCGCCGATCGAGAGCACGTTATCGCCGTGCGGCGAGTGAGCCTGCACGTTGCTCACATCGGGCGATGCCAACGTGACGAACAGATCGGAACTACGATTGCCAAAGAGGACCGATCCGCGAGCGTGCGCATAGATGGAGAAGCAGCACCAAATTTCGTGGCCTACTTCCAACGCGACCGTCGGCCCGAAGCCCTCGAAGTACTGCCCGTAGTCGATGGACGCAAACGTGGTATTCACGCCGGTACCCAGCAGCCGGTATTCCTGGGTCAGATCCAGATACCGGACACCACCACTGATCCGCATGAGCGAGCAGCCAACGGGCAGGTCGCGCGTGACTTCAAGGTCGATCGTTTCCAGGTCGAGCCGATGGGTTGTCCGCAGGTAGCCACCGGCCGTCGGAAACGGCAGCGAAAGCCCGTCAAAAGCATTGGGAAGACGCAACGCCACAAAGGGAACCCCGCCGTTGGCCCCTGTGAAATCCGCGGTGGCGACATGGTGATCGTAGAGCCAGTAGCGGGCGCGCCACCCGGTCCCATGTTCGGAGCGCCAACCGAACCAAATACGGGGAGAGATTTCATAGTAGTAGTCAAACGGCACATTCTCGACGACCGACGGATCGTTATCATCGTCGTCAATGGCCACATCGGAAATGCCGAACGCATTCGCCGAACCAAAATTCGGCTTGAGCCATACCATTTCGGCCCCTGCATAAAACAACGAGCAAGGGCAGCAGCAAGCATCCTCGCAACCCGGGCCGCAACCGCCCGGCATCATGTGGTATCCGTCGTCGACATACACCGGTCCGGACGCGGGTGAGAGAACTTCCTGTTCGAGCGAAGCCAGCCGCGCGCGCAACTGCTCGATCTCCGCCGATTGGGCTTCGTATGCTGCCGCGACCTCACGGTACGACGTCAGCTTCGTCCCTTGCTGTTGGGCCATCGCGATGGAGGGAACGACCAGGGCAGCAATGGCCCAGGCCCACATGCGAAACTTCATCCTGCTTCCTCCTGGGGGGAGTCCGGGTACGCAGAACCAGGCACCGGCAAAAAAGGCCAGCCTGGGCGCGGATCGAGGGGGGCCTTGCGCGGCAAGCGCCGGCAACCATTCCGGGTGAATCCGCCGGCGTGTGGCTGATCCTGCCCGATAGCGCAGCACGTGCGGCAAATTCCCTCGATCGCCCGACACTGGTGACGCAATGTTCGATACTGGCTATATCGGCCGGAAAAGTCGGCCTTCCCCACCCAATCCGCAAAACCGGTATGATCCGAATAGTCGGCAAGCTTCGCCTTGCCGCCGGATTCCCATGCAGTTTTCCCGGCCGTTGCGGTTTCCGCGCACGCTGCGATCCGCAAACTTTCTCCCAACTTCGGCTTCGGCCAAAGATCAGCCTGGTGAGCGGGCGCGCTCACCCCTGGACCACAGCACGAGCAGCACGAATGAACAACGAGCTTTCCCCCAAACTGGCGGAACTTGCGGACTGGCTGCGGGATTCGCAGCACACGGTAGCGTTCACCGGGGCGGGGATCAGTACCGAGTCGGGGCTGGCCGCATACCGAACGCCCGGCGGTGTGTGGGCTCGCTATCAACCGGTTTACTACCAGGACTTCATGCGGAGCGCCTCGGCCCGCACCGAGTACTGGCGGCAGAAGGCCGAAGCACACGACAGTTTCGCCACGGCGAAGCCCTCGGCAGGGCACAAAGTGCTGGCACGCTGGGAGCAACGACAGCAGCTAGCGGCGGTGATCACGCAGAATATCGACGGCCTGCACCAGGATGCCGGCAGCCGCGAGGTTCTGGAGCTCCACGGCACGTCGCGATATGTAAGCTGCCTCGATTGCCATGCCCGCTATCCGGCCGGTCCCATGGTAGAAGCGTTCCTGGCAACTGGCCGCGTGCCAGCGTGCCCTGAATGCGGCCGCGACCGAATGAAGCACGCCACGGTGTCGTTTGGTCAGCCACTGCCCGAAGAGGTGGTCGCCCAGGCCGTCGAACATGCCCAAGCGTGCGACGTATTCTTGGCGCTCGGGTCATCGCTGGTGGTGTATCCGGCCGCCGACCTACCGAAGCTGGCCGCCCAAAACGGCGCGCGCCTGGTCATCATCAACGATGAGCCTACGCCGCTGGATTCGCTGGCGGAACTGGTCATTCACGACAAGCTGGGGGGCCGTACTCACTGAAGTGGACCGCCTGTTGAACGCAGCCGGCTAGCTGGCCGACTCGGCTGGCGCCGGTTCCCGTGCCGGCGAGGGAGGTACTGGCTCAAGCTCCGGCAGTTCGATCCCACGTGCGGCGTTCACTTCGGCAACCAGCGAACCGAGCATCGACTGGATCTGCTCGACCATGTTGCAGAAATAGGGATCATCGCCGTTACGTGGGCGGCGTCCCGGATCGACTTCGATCGCTTCGCCCACCTGCACGATCGCCCGCCATGGACCGTGCTTCCGCACTGCATCGGTCAGGTCTTCTTCAAAACCTTCGACCGTTTCGACCAGGCGGTCGGGAATGCGGCCATTGCCCAAGTAGCCTGCCGGGTAGAGCGAGATTTGCTGGGCGTAGTAAATCTGCGTGAGGTGCTGCCAGCGGCGGCGGCGTTCATCCGCCGAGATGGAGTTGCCCGTCAGTTCCGGCAGAATCTCACTCCGCAGCCGTTTGCACCGGGAGATCACCGTCTGCTCGCTGGCCGGCCCGCCAATCCATTCTTCTTCGAGCGGGCGGAGCATCCCCTCGACAAGCCGCTCGATGCGGTCGTACACGTCACCATCGGCAACCGCGCCCAGGTATTCCAACTCGCGCAGCGCAACTTGAGCTTCGAGCAGTTTGACCACGCGCTGCGGCAGGCTCAGATGCCGCTGCGGCTGCCAGGAGAAGCGGCCTTCGAATTCATCGAGTACTGGCCCCAATTCTCGCTCCAGATCGCCTTCAAACACGTACTTGGTAGCCACTGGGTGAATGACCACCTTGCCGCCTTCCTTAGCCCGCCGCTTGGCGGCGGCCCGTGCCAGAAAGATCACGCCGTCCATCATTTCCATGAGGCGGTCGTTGGAGCGCGAGATGGTGCCTTCTGGAAAGATCACCAACGGCCGCCGGGCCGTGGCCAAGATGTCAATGGCGGCGTTCATCGCCTGGCGGTCGTTCGTTTCGCGATAGATGCTGAAGCCGCCCAGGTTGCGCACCAGCAGCCGCTGCAGCCAATTGGTACGGAACAAGTACCACGATGCCATAAAGTAGAACGGCACCCGGCTATAATACGAGATCATGCCGACCGTAAACGGGTCGCACGCCCGCGGATGGTTGGGTGCCAGCAAGATGCCGTGGCCGGCCTCCGCACTTTCCTTGAACCGGTCAAGGTTGCGGACTTCCACGTGCTCTATTCCGTAGAGCCGCCGCAAGGCGCCTGGAACAATGTGCCGCAGCAGGTTGTATCCGAGTGCTGTTCGCTGCGGTGGATAAAAACTATAGGGTTCTTCCCGAACGACAGGAATCATGCCAGGTCACTGCAATCTTGAGGAATCCGTGCCACAAGTGGGGCCGCGCTGCCCCGCCAGGGGGGGCCAGCGCTACCCGCCTCCAAGATGAGTCGCCATCCAGAGAAAAATATAACGCAATCTTTTGGACAGATTCCACCGGCCTATGACGGGTTGGGAGAAAGTTCTGCAAATCATGGACGGCCCGTTTCTCAATATGTGAGCCTTGGACGATCCCCCCCCCAAAAATGCTGTTTTCCCCGAGAGAAACAGGGTTTTCAGCAAGCCCGGCATAATGCCGGCATTCGCCGTGCAGGCGCCTATCCTCCCCAGCTTCACAAGTAGCCAGGAAGCATAGGATATATGGTGAATATAGATAACGCCGCCCACTTGGGGGGCGCAGGCATGATCCAATCGGTCGCACCGCGCGAGAAGGCCGTACCTGCTTGGACAGGCAGCTAGCGCAAGCAACGGCCGCGGCAACCGCCCAGCTTTCTTGGGGGGGCGCCGCGGCCGAGTGCAACCTGATGATGAAACTGGCTGGCGAGCGTGCTCGCCGGCGAGCCTGGGCTTACTGGGAAACGTCGAGCGTCAACGTGCTGTAGTTCAGTACCCGGTCGTACGATTCATCGCCCAATTTGCCCTTGGTGTCCTGCGCCAACCTCGCCCGGATCACGTACCGGCCGCTCCCCACGATGGGCAGCACAAACGAATCGCCATCCCGCTTGGCTTCAAGCGACTTGCCTCCTGGGCCGGCAGCCACGATCTCCACGCCTTCGGCCGTGACCTTGTCCTGCCACAGCACGCGGAGGCGAATGGCACCTTCCTCGGCCGTTGGCACCACGGCCAGTTGCAGATCGGTGGCGGGAGCGGGGGCGGCACTGGATAACTTCAGGTACCGGGCGTAATAGTTCAGCAGGTTGGCCTTTCCGCCGCGCGAAAACACGCCGTAGTTGCAAACGGCTTCCAGCGCCAGGGGCGGGGCCTCGACGGTTGCGACCCATGCGCCTTCGTCGCCCTGCGATTGCTTGGCCAGCTTGACCAATGTCCGGGCACCGTCGGTAGAAACCACCCACAGTTTGCTCTGGGCAACGTTGTCCAGCAGGTAGGCTTCAGCCGGTTGGGGGCCTTCGCCAAAGCAAAGCTGTAGCCGCGTGCCGGTATCGTCGGAATCGGCCACAACCCAAATAAAGTGCGCCTGCGCCGGGGCGGTCCACGCGAACAGTGAACCCAGCACCGCGGCCGCAACCAGCAGCCGAAGTGAACCAGAGAACGTCTTCATGAGGGAATCTCACATGCGTTGAATGGAAGGTGGGGGGGAGGCGGTTACTTTGCCGGAACCAGGTCCAGATTGGTGAACTTGCCGATTCCCATGTTGGCGCCGCCGACCATCAACAACTGGTTGCGGTACGGCAGCATCCGATGGAAGAACCGGGCATCGGCCAGCTCATCGACCAATTCCCACGACTTGCCATCCTCGCTGAGACGCTGCACCCGCCCCTTGATGGTGCTGACATACAGCCGGCCATTAACGGCAAACGCCGACGTGCCAAACCCCTCAATCGGTTCGCCGTGCAGGCTTGGACCGTCTGACCATTGCTCGGACTTGGGGTCGTAAACGGCCACCTTGGTGGTGGGCCCGCCCTTGGGATGCATGCCGCCAATCACGTACATCTTGCCGTCGTGCGCGGCCAGCGAAACCGCGCGGCGCTGAAAGTGAGGCTTGGGCAGCGGCTTCCACTGGAGCTTCTCGGCAGACAGGTCCATCACATATGCCGTATCGTGCCACTGGGATTCACCATCGCCCCGCAAGGCCCAGCCACCGGCCACGTACAGCTTGTCGCCCAGTACCGCGGCATCGTGCGAAGACCGCGGTTCAGGCAGGGCCGGCAAATCCTGCCACTGCTTCTTTTGAGGGTCAAAGCATGCGACCGAATCCTGCGAAACCAGGTTGCGGTCTTCGCCTTCCTTGTTCAGCGCGCTGAAGCCGCCGACGCGGTACAACTTGCCACCGTGGGCGACCATCGCCAGCCCTTGCAGCCGCGGCCCTTTGGAGACCTCGCTCCAGGTGCCATCGCTGGCCAGGTTCAAGTGCAGCAGCGTGCCGGATTGTTCTTCGAACGAATAGCTGTGAGCCTCGCCCTTGTGGCCGCCGTAGACGTACAGGTCGTCGCCCACGATGGCTGCGCCAAAGCTGGTCAGACCGTAGGGCAGATCAGGAAAGGCTGCCTTCTTGGCAGTGGGCGACGTTTCGGCGTTCTCGGGCCGGCTAGCCTTGCCGGAATCTTCCTCGGCCGTGGCTACCGCAGGCCCTATGGCCAACGAGGCTAGCAGGGCCAATGTCGCCAATCCGCCTAGCTGCTCACTCAACCATGCGATCTTCATGGAAATTCTCCAGATTCCCGCCCGCGGCGCAACCTGGCCGGTAGGGCTTACGTGGATTGTACCGGACGACACCCGGCGTGTCGTCGCTTTGGGTGCGCGCCGCCGTCCCAGAGGACCAAGGGGCAAACACCCGGCCAAGAGGGGCCGTTTTTTAGGGTGGGAGCAGCTTGAGCTACCTGCCTTAAATGATACTGAGTATCATTTGCGAGAGCGATTATGCGTTCCCAGTGCCGCCTGTCAATAACCGAAGTTCAGAATTTCCGGACCCGAGCAGCCGGGAAAGGCCAAACCTGCCGCGCCGCATGAGCCATCGCGCCTTGGCGCAGCGATAGCCCTTGAAGGTGGATCGCGGCGAAATATTGGTCAGCACCGGCCAAGAATCCACCACTACGGCCGGCAGGCACACGCACTTACGAATGGGGTTCTTACCAAGTTCTCGACCCGAAGCGTTCGCAGGTGCGATAGGCACATAGATTGCCACAGCGACGAAAGTCGCCCGCAGATCGGATCGGCGATCGTCTCAATGGCCAGTTGCCCGAGGATCTAATTGCTGGCAATTCAACTGGCGACATTATTGACACAAAGTCTCAGGAAGATTAGCATCCTACCGTCAACATTTGCTCCGATTTTGACGTTTATCCCGCTTCGGCCGCTTGGATTTCCCCTTCCTTGGTGCAAAGGATCATGACCGACCCCACCCCTTACGATTCGCCGTCCCCGACCGACGATGCGGCTCCCCAAGTCCCGCTACCGGGCCAGCCACGTTGCGTTCGTTCCGAAGAGATATTGCGAGGAGACAATGAAGTATTGATCCTGCATGCCGGGGCCGTGTATCGCCTCCGGCATACCAAGAGCGGCAAGCTGATCCTCAATAAGTGAGGGCGAACCGGCGCCGCAACCGTCGTACCGCCCCCCGGGCAACACTTGCGATCAAGTTGCATGGGCCAATAACGGCCATTCATTGGCTGCCTGCCAACACGGCCGGTGCAGGCGGCCGTTATTCCATCAACATGGCGGCCGGATTCTTCAACCGCCGGCTGACCGCATTGCCAAACACGGCACCGATGGCGCCATCGACCACGCGATGGTCGAATGTGTACGAGAGGTAAAGCATTTCGGCCGGCACGATTTGCCCGGCCGCGTCGTACACCGGACGGCGGATCACTTTCCCCAAGCCGACGATCCCCACCTGGGGATGGTTCAAGATCGGCGTGGAGATCAAACCGCCGATATTGCCGATGGATGTCACCGTAAACGTCCCGCCCAGCAGTTCGTCGCGGTCGCTCTTGCCCTGGCGGGCCTTCTGGCTGAGACGCTGGATTTCGGCAGCGATTTGCAGCAGGCTCAACTGATCGGCATCGCGAACCACCGGCACGATCAGTCCCTGCGCGGTGGCGACCGCCACGCCGATGTTTCGTTCGGAATGCAGAATGATTTCTTCGCGCTCATCGTCGAGTGACGCGTTGACGATGGGTACTTCGACGAGCGCTCGCGAAACGGCATGCACGGCGAACGCCAGGTACGTCAGCTTCACGCCCTGCTCGGCAAATGCATCCTTCAAGCCCGATCGCAACCGGACCATCTCGGTCACGTCGCATTCGTCCACGTAGCTGTAATGCGGCGCAGTGTGCTTGGCATGAACCATGCGTTCGGCAATCGTCCGCCGGACGCCGCGCAGCGGGATGCGGGTCCCGGCTTCCCCAAGCGCTGGCCGCAACTCAGCGAGCGGATCGGCCGCGGGCTTGCGCGCTCCTTCACGGGCCGCGACCCCGTGGCTCAAATCTTCGATCAAGACCCGCCCGCCGGGACCGCTGCCCTGCACCTGCCGCAGATCAATCCCTAGCTGCCGCGCCATGTGCCGCACGGTGGGAGCGGCAGGCGGATAGGCGGCGGGACTGGCTTTTGATGCCAGGCTGGCTGGTTCGGCTGGTGCTTCTGCATTCACGGGCGAATGTTGCGGGCCTGCTGCCGCGTCGGCCCCCGCAACCGCGGCGGCAACCTCCGTCGCGCCTTCGGTGGTGTCATCGGTCTGGTCGGTTTCGGCCTGAGACGAAGCGGTGGCAGCATTTCCCGGTTCGTAGGTCAGGATCACTTGCCCAACCTTCATCAGGTCGCCGGGCTGCGCGGCCAACGATGCAATCTCACCGGCGAACGGAGAAGGCAATTCCATATTAGCCTTGTCGGTGGTGACTTCAGCCAGCAGGTCGCCTCGCCGCACGACATCGCCCGGCTGCACTTTCCACTCGACCAGCTCGGCCTCGTAGACGCCTTCACCCAGTTCGGGCAATTGAAAATCCATTGGCAACCTCATCACTGCCTGCTCGACTTGCCGCGTGCAGGCCACCTGGCGATGCCGATAACCGGGATGCTTCCATCGGTTCGGAGCGCCTCTTACTTGCGGCGCCGGTGGAGCCGCGAAACGATGCACCGCGCTCGGTACCTCTGCGTGTCATGCGGCGGTACGACTTAGCTGCGGATGCAACATGCCAGGCCGTTGCGGCCGTGTTACGCGGGCTCATCCAGCAGGGCTTCCAGTTCGCGCAAAATGGCCGGGAACTGGGGAACGGTATTTTGTTCGTAGTTCTGATTCAGTCCAATTCCTGGTACGTGCTGGCCGGCCAACAGGCGGGGCCGCACGAGCAGGTCGTAAAAGTGGTGGTCGATGACCCGGCGCAGCAGGTGCTCGCCAAAGTTGGTGACTTCCGTATCTTCGTTCACGATCAGTATGCGGCCGGTTTTCAGCACGCTCTTGCTGATGGCCTTCCAATCGTAAGGGAAGATACTCCGCAGGTCGATCACATCGCAATGGACGCCGCGCTGCTGTTCTACGTGCTGGGCCGCCTGCACGCACAGCGGCAGCGTGCGGCCATAACTGATGATCGTGGCATCCTCGCCCTCGCGCACCAGGGATGCCCGGCCGATCGGCACATAGTACTCCTGAAGTTTAGGCCACCGCGGCTGCCAGTTTTCGCGGTTCTTGAGCGGAGCGTCGATCATCTCCTTGAGCATCTGCTGATCTTCGGGTTCCCCGGGAATCAGCTTCTCGCCGCGAATGCGCAACAGGGCCTTGGGCAACAGCACCATCACCGGGTTGGGATCGACAATGGCCGACAGCATCAGCCCGTAGGCGTCCAGGGCGTTGCTGGGCATCACAATCTTCCAACCTGCCAGCCGGCTGGCCCAACTTTCAAACGAGTGCGAGTGATACAAGCTACCGCGGATACCCGAGCCGCTGGGCGTCATCAGCACCAACGGCATTTCGTAGTTGCCGGCACCAGCCCAGCGCTGGTTGCCGGCCACCTTGAGCAGATCGATGGTGTTGAATCCATAATCGCAGAACTGGATCTCGGCCACCGGCCGTCCGCCGGCATAAGCAATCCCCATCGCCGTGCCGATGATACCGCGTTCGTCCAGCGGTGAGTTCCAGGCAGTTTTGAGCCCTTGCGTGGCGGTAAACACGCCACCCAGCGGCGGACCTACGTCCTCACCGAAGATATCGGTGACCCCCAAGTAGGTCTCGCCGTAATGCAGCGCCATACGGACGGCTTGTACCAACGTAGCCATATCGAATTACAACTGCGTTCAGGAAATTACGATTCGGACGAACCAGCGGCAGCCTTTGGCTAGCTGGTCAGTCGCAGTCTTGTGATTTGCGCTCGGCGAGAACCTTAGCCGTGTACTCACGCGCAACTGCTTCACAACAAACGATGGTGCATGCGGGGTCGCCGATGATGCCGCGGCCTTGGGTGGACCGAACGCCGTTTCCTGGCTTTCCCGCGGTTGCCGGGCGGCACCCTCCAGGGGAACCAGCATGGACCAGCAGCACGCTGCCGGGGCCAACATCCGGCGCGCTGCGAGAGTCTCAAACCGCCGGGAACGTGCCCCGTGGGAACCCGTGCGTGTGGTTCGCATGCTCCATTCCCTCCCATTGAGACTGCTTGCCTGAGACAACAACGATTATGGCGGGGACCGCCAGCAAGCAGGCGGTTGCTATCGGGGCAAACCCGTGTAGTCGTCGGGGTAGACTTCGTCCACCGGGCTGGGAGCATAGGTGAAGCGTGGGATATCGTCGGCGGTAGGCATGGGTTCGGTGAGGGCCTGCGCCAGCGCGTCCTCGGCCTCTTGTCGCGCCGCCACGTGGACCTCTTGAATGGCCGACTCGGTGATGATGCCCGCGGCCAGCATCCGGTCTTCGAACATCGTGATGCAGTCTGGTTCGTCGTGAACGCGGATCGCGCCGCTGGAAGAGGAGTGACCGTGCAGCCGCGACACCTTCGCTTCCAGCATATAGGGCCGCCGCTGGGTGCGGCAGTATTCCATTGCGCGGCGAATGGCATACCAGGAGGCGATGGGATCGTTGCCATCCACCACTTCGCCAGGTATGCCGTGCGCCTTGCCGCGCTCGACAATCGGCCGGTTGACATGCTGCGTGTGGTGCGGCGTAGAAATGCCGTACTGGTTGTTGGTAACCACCATCAGCACGGGCAGTTCGTTGCCAGGGCGGGTACTCCAGATCATGCAACTGGCGAAGTCGCCCTCGGCCGTGCCGGCATCGCCGCCGATAACGATCGTAATGCCGTCGCCCCCGTGGCGCTTTTGTACCATCGCCGTGCCGGGAGCCATCACGTATTGAATCTCAATCACTGAGGAAGTCGGCACCACATTCCACTCACGGCGGGCAAAGTGGCCGCTGAAATTGCGGCCCAGCGAGTGGGGATCCGTCCGCGTCATCGCCATTTGGCGGATGCCGTCGATGAGCGGCATGCCCATCGCAACCATCGTGGCGCTGTTGCGATAATGGAGATGCAGATAGTCGTAGTCGGGCCCCTGGCCCTTCTTGACATTCAGGCCCAGGGCCGTGTTGAAAGCTTCCTCACCAGGACCGCCGATCCAGAAGTAGCCCTGCCCCGACTTGCTCATCTCGATCATGATCACCTCCATCGCCCGGGCGCGGACCATGATCCGATGGATCTCGAGGCACCGCTCGGCGGGCAGCGACAGCGATCCGGAGTGAACCGCTGCGCCATTGCGAGGATGGACGTGAACGTTGCGTTGCATGCAGTGCTACCTTCTCGCCGGCACGACGTGACGACAGGGCCGACGCCGCATTGGAAGCGGGAGCCATCCGGCCTTCCCTGCTGTAGCGGGGACGCCAGATACGCTTTCAGACTTCGGTAGTATTCTACGGCTTTCCCAAGGCCGGTGAAGCCCAGAGCGCACGGCCACCACGTGCCGCGGATCGGGCAAATTGGCCCGATCGGGCAGGAATTCTCGGCGGCAGGCACCGCGCTTAACCTGTTTGCTGTTCGTGGTTTATCCGCTGGAGCCCCAACCCTGCCGGCAGACCGCCGGCGCGGCCCCCTCGAACACGGCCGCGTGGAGACTCTTGAGAAATTCCACGATTTCGATGGAACCGATCAGGGGGTTAACTCGGCACGTGTTGAAGTAACCACCGATCCGCCCGCCTTGAGCAGGCGCACGCCGTAATGTCAGACGACGGCCAGACTACCCAAAGCGCCCATTGAGCATGTCTACCGCAGCCTTCCAAAGCAAGGGGATTGTGGAAAATACCGCAGATTCCCAGCGCCGGTGCCACAACACTCCGCCCGGGGCAGGCAATCCGCGGGTATGAACGGCCGCTGGTACGCCCGCCACAGGCATGTGGGTACTGGCCGCCAAGAGAGAGGCGCAGGTGTGAAGTATCTGCAACGGGTGTATGACGTATTGCCGGCGAGCCACCATCATTAACCGATGCATCGACGCGTCAATACCGTCACGCACATGATAACGCGGCGCGTTCGACTGAGGCAAATTGACAGCCATCGCGCAACGCTGCATATGCCAGTTGTCGACGAGCGTATCGAGTTGTGCCGACACGCAGCGGGCAACAGCCGTTAGCCGACCATCGCAGCTTACGCCTTTGCGCCTTGGCGGATCAGATGCTCGGCAATCTGCACGGCGTTGGTTGCAGCGCCCTTGCGGAGATTGTCGCTCACGCACCAGAACGCAATCCCGTTGGGACTGGAGAGGTCCTTGCGAATCCGGCCGACAAATACCTCGTCGCGGCCGCTGCACGCGGCGGGCAGCGGATACGCGCCGGCCGCCAGATCATCTTGCACGACGATGCCGGGGGCCGCTTCAAACAGTGCCCGGGCTTCGTCCACGCTCAGCGGCCGTTCGGTTTCCACCAGGATGCTTTCACTGTGGCAGTTGGCCACCGGCACGCGCACACAGGTGGGGCAAACCTGGATTGAATCATCACCAAAGATTTTCTGCGTCTCCCACACCATCTTCATTTCTTCCGAGGTGTAGCCTTCGTGCTTGGGCGAGCCGATCTGAGGGATCAAGTTGAACGCGATCGGGTGGGCGAACGTGTTGTATTGATAAGCCTCACCGGCCAGGTGCGCCTTGCTGCTGGCATCCAACTCGCGCATGCCTTCCACGCCGGCACCACTGGTCGCCTGGTAGGTGCTGACCACCACGCGGCGAATCCGCGCGGCATCGTGCAGCGGCTTCATCGCCATCACCATCTGCGTGGTCGAACAGTTGGGACTGGCA
>CAZEEG010000044.1:0-12831 GCA_964511065.1 uncultured Pirellulales bacterium
CCAAAGAACAGTCATGTGCGCAGACTTAACCAGCGACTTGGTTCAATATACATGACTCGCAGAGCCATAGCACACACGCATACTTCCCAAAATGGGCGGCATCACCAACCCTACTTCCGGTCGCGCTTGATCACTTCCTCCGGCAACAGCAGTTCCTTCTCATTGCGGGCAAGGTATGGCGGAACCGTCATCAAGATGCGCTTGCCCGCGCAGCGGTCGAACTTCCACAACTTGCCGTCCTGGCCTTCCGGCACCGCAACGCGAAAATACCCAGCCTCGCGGTCAAACGTATGAGCAACCTGGCCGGCCGGATCGAGCAACCGGCCTTCGCCCTCGGAAAACCCTCCGATGAACGGCGTGCCCTGGGGGACATAGAAGTACAAGGTCCAGCGGGTGTACAGGGCCGCGGGCCGCTCCAGGCTCGATTCCAGCGTCATGGGCAGTCCTTCTTTCCAGGTGACTTGCGTGCCGGCTGCGCGGTCGCTCACCTGCAAGAGGTTCAAACCGCTGCGGCCCTCGAGCGTCGCCACATGTTCCTCCTTGTCCGGCGGCACCTGGGCTGTGGAAACATACTCGGCCGGGTTGTCTTCGGTGAGGTCTTCCGGAAACCGTTGACCGTCGAACGGTATCAGCATCAACTCGGCCGGGCCGCGGTTGTTGTAGATGATGCCGGCCTTGCCCGTCAGCGGCACGCGAACCATGTTCGCAGCATCGCCGGGCAGCCAAGTGTAATAGGTGCGTACGCCGCGGAGATAGCCGCCGGTGCTGCCCGTTGAAACCTCGGGCAGTTTCAAAGCCTCAGCGGCGGGGCGCAGATTGCGACTGAAGGCCGCTGGTTCGAAATCACGTACCTTGCGGTTGGCAATGCCGGCGGCTTCGATCGCGGCCAGCTCCTCGCCGCTGAACGGCCGGCTATCCTTCCAGGGGTTCTGATCCTCCGGCACCTGCCAGGTGGCGCCCTCGGGGATGGCCACCGCGCGGTCGCGAGCATCGACATCGCGATACACGGCCTTGGCATGCACCATCATCGTGGTCCGCATCCGATAGGCGTGACGGATCAAGGCTTCCAGCGCCTGCTGCCGTGCATCGCCCCGCGCGTTGCTGTACTCCATGAACAACTCGACATACCGCGTGTACAGCAGCAAGTCGTCAATACGGCGGTGGACGGCAATATCGCCGGTGGCTGCACGGGCCTCTTTCAGCAACCGGTACATGCGGCCCAGCAGATCATCGCTCAATAGCGGCCGCCGCGACGTGTCGAGCAGTTGATAGAACCGGGCCATCGGCTCGCGGGCATCCCCAAAGGCTTTGGTCAGGAAATCATCGACCAGTTCGTCCACGCGGCCGGCTTCGTCAACATCCCACAAGATGCGGGAGGCAATGTAATAGCCCAAGCCGTTGGGCCCCCAGTTGTCGCTCGATTCGGAGGAGAAGTATCGCGCCCCCAAGGCATGGAATCGCGGCAGCGTGGTGCGGATATATTCGAGATTGCCGCCACGGGCACGGCCGGGCAAATCGCGATCCCAGGTGTGAACACTGTAATATTCGCGGACGCCAAGCGTGGCCCCCTGGGCCTGCCAGCCTTGCATCAGCGCTTCGGCCGTGTATCCGCCATGGATAAATGCCGTGGCCACGCTGATCACCACCTGGGGATGCACGCGAATCGACGGCGGCGGCGAATGGCCCGAGTACGCATACATGCCCACGATGGTGCCCGGCTTTTGCTCCTGGACGGCCTGGGCGACCGCATTGGCCAGCGTCACCGCGCGATCGGTGACACTGCCCAGCGCCTGGCACGCTTCGCACTCGCACCAGTTCAGACCATCGGACGGATCGACCGAAATGGAATCGAGTTCCGGATTCTTGCGCAGTTGCGCCAAGGCGTCGTCGATCACCAGTTGCCGCACCGCCGGATTGCCGATGCAGAGCTTGGTGCTCTTGCGCTCGCCGCCTACCAGCCCCAGGTATTCGGGATGCCTGGCAAATACTTCCCGATTGCGGCTGATGATGCCGTCGTAAGCGTGGCCGGTGCGCAGCTCAATCCCGCTGACCGCCCGATTCTTGGCGCACCACTGCCGGTAGGGTTCCTGGGCGTAATCCCATGGTCCATAGCCGTACCAGATGCGGCGGGAGTGATAATCGGGCTTCTCAACAACATCGACAGCGACGGAAAGCTCAGGACGCTCGGGGACCACTTCCCAATGTTCGCCGGGAAAGAACTGGCGATAGCCCAGGCGATACAGCAGATCCCAGACGGCATGTTCAACGGCCAACGGCGTGCGGCCGATCAGACGCAACCCGCGCTGGTGCGACGCAAGCAGATAGTTCTCACGATCGCCGGGATGGTCGCTCCAAGCGTCTGGCGGCGAGGCGGCAGGAAAGTGGGCCGCCGTGCCGATGGCAATGCCGGTGGAACCGTCGCCTTCTTGAACGGTGAACCTGGCGCCGCTGATCCGGCCCAAGTAATCGGCCAGCGTGGTGGCGGCGGCCCGCGTTCGCTCGTCGGCTTGCGGAGCCAGCACAATGGGCAGCAGCGCCTTTCCCTGCGAGGCCAACTGAACGGCGGGCGGCCCGGCAGCAGGTTTGGCGGAATTCGGTTTGGCGGCGGGCGGTTTTTCGTCAGCCGCGGCTGTCATACCAGCGGCCAGCCATAGGATTACCGTGCATTTGATCGCCGCAGCGGATACCATCGACGGCGCCTTGCAGGCAGGGTGTCGCATGTCTTGTTTTGGCGTTTGCGGTGCTGTGCGCAAGCTATGTTCTAGGGACGTGACCATCGTCTTTCTGATTGTCCTCAGCGATGGATGGGAGGATTGCAGAAGTCACCAAGCGGCACGATGCAGCCGGAGGACGGAACCGCTCCCCAATACCAGCAGATGCCTGTCCATGGCAACGCATGGATGGGCTGCAACGATGCTGACGATTGGGCCGGCGCCATCCAAAAATCTTCACTCACCGGCAAAGTTTACCGATCCATATCGTGTCATGAACGGCGACCAAAGACAATCAGCTTATCCGGCCCGCGGCGGCTCGCATCGCCAGCCATCAGGGCGCAACGTGCCGGTGCTAACCGCGCGGCGGAAGCAACTTTTCAGCAGCCTGATCGCCTTGCACCTGTTGGCCGTGGTGACCGGTCCGTTGGCCGCGCCGCCCAGCAGCGAACTGTTTGGCAAGCTATGGAGTGGCATGCAGTGGTATGTGGAACCGATGTTCCTCAATCACGGCTACCGCTTCTTCGGACCTGATCCGGGCCCGAGCCACCTGGTGGAATACGAGGTTGAACTGCGCGACGGCTCCAAACTGCAGGGGCGATTCCCCAACCTCGACGATCACTGGCCGCGGCTGTTCTATCACCGCCATTTCATGCTGAGTGAGCGGCTCCAGGCGTTTCCCGAATCGCGACAGCCCGTGCAGATCATGCTGTCTGCCGGACTGTTGGGTGGCCTGGCCGGCGAAGCTGTGCTGATCGACATGCCCGGCGACCCGTCCATCAATGCCTTGGCACGATCGTATGCCCGGCACCTGTATCACAAGCACCGTGCCCAGCGGGTGCGGCTGACGCTTGTCAGGCACCTGATTCCCCAGCCGGATTGGGTGATTGAGTCGGGCATGAAGCTGGACGATCCCAGTCTTTACCGCCGCTGGCTGTTGGTGGATTACTCGGGCGAGGACAACGTGGCCAGCCCATCTGAACCAGTCAGCAGCAACCTGCTACCTCCGATGCGTTCGCAGGAGACGGGGCCGTGAACTTTATCAGCCAGTATTTTCGCGATCTGTACCGCGGCGCGATCAACGGCTGGGACCGTTTCTGGTTTACCGCCACCGACCCGGCCACGTATTGTCTGATCCGCCTGTTGGCCGGCGGCATGCTGTTATACACGCATGCGGTTTGGACGATCGGCCTGCTGGACTTTTTCGGCCAGCATTCTTGGGTCACCCGGCCTGCGCTGGATGTCTTGGCGGCCGATGGTTCCGGCATTTGGCAAATGTCGTTCAGTTACTTGTGGTGGATCGGCGATTCGCCCACCTTGCTGTGCATCACCCACGCCATCGCGCTGGTGGTGTTCTTCATGCTCACCATTGGCTGGCATAGCCGCATCGTGAGCGTGCTGGCGTTCATCATTGCCGCCAGCTATGCCAACCGCAGCCCTGCTTCGATCTTTGGGCTCGACCAGATCAACTGCCTGCTGGCGATGTACCTGATGGTTGGCCCCAGCGGCGCCTGCTATTCGGTGGATCGCTGGCTGGCCAAGCGCCGCTGGCACAACGATCACGGCGGTGCCCCTCTGCCGGAGGTGCAGCCCAGCATCGGCGCCAATGTCGGCATCCGCCTGATCCAACTGCACATGTGCGTGATCTACCTGTTTGCCGGGCTGGGCAAACTGGCTGGAACCACGTGGTGGAACGGCACCGCCATCTGGGGTTCGGTGGCCAACCTGGAGTACCAGTCGATCGACGCAACCTGGCTGGGTGCTTACCCGATTCTGACCAACATCCTGACCCACACCACCGTGTGGTGGGAGGTGTCGTACGCGGCCCTGGTTTGGCCCCGCCTCACACGCCCGATCGTGATTGCCGTGGCCGTACCGCTGCACCTGGGGATCGCCATCTTCCTGGGCATGATCACCTTCGGCACGGTCATGCTGTTTGGAAACCTGGCGTTCGTATCGCCGTGGATCGTTCGGGCCGTAATCGACCGGCGCAGCTTGCGCGCAACGCCGCCTGCCGCCCAGCAGGCGGAACCTGCCCGGCCCAGAGAACGAAAACGCCGCAAAGGCAAGGAGACCGGAACCCCGGTCGCCCACTAGGCCAGCAACAGGGCACAATCTGCGGAGGGCGCAATCTGCGGAGGGCGTCGTCTGCTCAGCGCGAGGTCTACCCAGCGCCGTACTGGAAGAAAGCGCCCCCCCAAAAGTTCATAAGTGGAGGGCGCACACGAACAAGCAACGGCGCCCGGCGAATCAATATCGCCGAGCGCCGCGTGCGCGTTGGCGCGGTCTCTTGGGGCAAAGGTCACGCGCCCCGCTTGCCGAGTCAATTGCCCATCGGCTCCCGGGAGTCGAATCGCGCCTCGCCGGGCCGAGGAGCGTTTGGGCGAAGCAGATTAGCCGTTCCGCTTCTTGCCGCGGTTCTTGAATTCTTCGAGGCTGATCGAACCGTTGCCGTCTTTGTCCATTCGCTTAAAGGCGGCTTCGGCCTTGGCCGCGTCGCGTTTGCCGCGGAACTCTTCCAGGCTCAGCGAGCCGTTGCCGTCTTTGTCCAGCCGCTTGAAAACGGCTTCCGGATCGGCCTTGGGCTTCTCGGGCTTGTCGGCGGCAGCCAGTGGCGAAACCAGTCCCAGCACGACGGCGAAAACCAATAACTTGCGCATCGGAATCAAACTCCAGGAACATAAGATCGACGTCGCGGCCCATAACATTCCGCGGCGTGCAACGACAAAACTCCATCACCCAAGATGCGCGGAACGAATCGTTTATTCTGTGGCTCGGAGAAATTTTCAGCACCGCCCGTTGCGCCTGGTCCCTGCTGGCGCGGCAGCTACGGTGGGGAACCCCTTGGGCCTGACGTTCGGAATGTCCGCTCGGTAGAATGCGCACTCGGCCCGACTGTCGGCATGCCGACGCTAGTCGTGCGCGGCCACGGCCTGCCCGACCGCCAACCGCTTTGTACTAAGGTGAATCGCGAGTGACGCTTACGGACGGCGCGCCCCATGCACCGGATGCTCTCGCTAGCCGTTGGCCCCGGTCCGCGCATCTGATCGGCGTTGCCGGCGCCGGCTTGCAGTCGCTCGCCTGGCTGCTGATGGAACGCGGGTGCCGGGTGTCGGGCAGCGACTTGGTTTCCCCTCCCCAGGAACTGATCGACCGCGGATTGGCATTCACACCGGGGCACGCCACGGCAAACGTACCGCCAAAAGCCCAGGCGGTTGTCTACTCGGCGGCTATTCCCGAGGACAACGTGGAACGGCAGCATGCCCAGCGGCTGAAGATTCCGCAGTTCAGCTACGCTGAGGCGGCAGGGCGGCTCACCACCGAAATCCCCTCCCTGGCCGTGGCCGGCACGCACGGCAAATCGACGACCTGCGCCATGCTGGCGGCAATCTTTCGGGCGTCGGGGCTGGATCCCAGCCATCTCTACGGGGCCGTTCCTGCATGGCCCTCCACACCGGCATCGATCGTGCCGACGCACACTCATAGGCCGCCTGAAGGATGGGAAAGCCACCCGCCTTGGGGAGGGCACGCGGGGCGCGACCATCTGTTGATCGTCGAAGCGTGCGAGTACCGACAGCATTTTCTGCAATTGTTCCCGGATGCGGCTGCCATCCTGGCCGTGGAACCCGACCACTTCGACTGTTACCCGTCGCCGGACGAACTGTTGACCGCATTTACGCAGTTTGCCGCTCGGCTTCCGCAAGACGGCCTGCTGGTCTACCTGGCCGACGATGCGGGCGCGCGGCAGATTGGGCAGCAGGCACGGCTCCGCTGCCGCGTCGCCTTTGGCCTGGGGGAAGAATGCCACTGGAGAGCCGACCGGCTGCGACACCAGCAAGGCCGTTACGCCTTCCGGCTGCTGCGCGACGGCATCCCTTGGACGGAAGTTTCCCTGGCAGTACCCGGCCGGCATCAGGTATTCAATGCCCTGGCGGCCGCGGCCCTGGCGGGCGAGCGCGGATTGCCGCCGCAGGCCATCGCGGCGGGGCTGGCACGGTTTGCCGGGTTGCGGAGGCGGCTGGAGGTCATCGGCACCTTGGGCGGGGCACCCGTAGTCGACGATTACGCCCACCATCCCACCGAATTGAACGCCGCGCTCACAGCCGTTCGGGCCATGTATCCGGGCCGGCAGGTCAAGCTCGTTTTTCAGCCCCACCAGGCATCGCGAACGGGCCGGCTGCTGGACGAACTGGCCCGTTGCCTGCACAATGCGGATCATACATATATCTGCGATGTTTATCGGGCGAGGGAAGGGCCACCGCAGCATGGCGAAGCCACGGCGCACGACCTGGCTCGGGCTGCCCGAGCCTGCGGGGCTTCGGTCGAAACCATCGCCGTAACGGAATTGCCGCACCTTGCCCAAACTGTGACCGCTAGCGATGTGGTGCTGGCGGCGGGAGCGGGCGACCTGGGGAAATGGATCGATGAGCTGGTACGCCGGTTTGGAAGCCGTAGTCAAAACCAATGAATTGCTGGCGCCGCGAACCTGGTTCCGGCTAGGCGGACCGGCCGAGTACTTCGCCGAGCCCCGCGACCTGGACCAATTGGCCGAACTGGTCCGCCGCTGCCGCGAACACGATATTCCCGTCCGCATGCTCGGCGGCGGGTCGAATATCCTGGTGAATGATGCCGGCGTGCCTGGCCTGGTCATTCATCTGTCGGCCCCCATGTTCGCCGAGATCAGCGTGCAGGGCGATACCATCACCGCCGGGGCCGGAGCCAAGCTGGGGCACGTCGTTAGCCACGCTGTCCGCGACGGCCTGGCCGGCCTGGAAGCCCTGGTCGGCATCCCCGGCACCGTTGCCGGCGCCGTCCACGGCAATGCCGGTAGCCGCGGCGGCGATATCGGCCAGTGGACCACCAAGGTTACGCTAATGACAAATACGGGCGAGATTGTCGAGCGCGGCCGCAACGAACTGATCTTCACCTACCGCGAAAGCAACCTCGACGACCTGGTAATCCTCCAGGCCTGCTTCACGCTCGACCGCGAGGACCCCGAGGAACTCGCCCGGCGGATGCAAAAGCTGTGGATCATGAAGAAGGCGGAACAGCCGATGGGGCACCAAAGCGCAGGCTGCATCTTCAAGAACCCCCGCGGCATGAGCGCTGGCATGCTGATCGAACAGGCCGGCTTGAAGGGCACGCGGATCGGCGGGGCCGAAGTGAGCGACCGCCACGCCAACTTCATCATCGCCGAGCCCACCGCCACCAGCCAGGACGTGCTGCGCCTGATCGAGCTGGTCCGTAGCCGCGTGATGGACCGCCTGAGCGTGGAACTGGAACTGGAAATTGAACTCTGGTAGGGCAGGCACGAAGGGGGAGCGGAATAAGTCTTCCATCATTTGATGGAGACGAATGGAGCCTCCTGCATCTGCCACTCGCCGTCTGAACTGCGCGCGGATCCTCAAGAGTTGTTCGCAAGAGTGAGTGTTTCTCTCGCTTGTTCGAGAGCCCCACAGATGCACACTTCGATCCATGGATATCAATGGCCCGCAGCAGGCTGTTGAAGTATTTCGCCCGACTGTGCTCCATCGGGTAGGGATTCAGCCAAAGGCAATTGGCCAACGGCCAGCGAAACTCCTCCCGCACATCGGTCGTCGGCTGGTCCCCCTCGGGATAGATGACGGTCAAGCGGGCTTCGATCCGCTCCGGCCGATGATTCGCCACCGACTGGAGTTGATACCGCAGCAGCTTGGCATACTGGCCGCCGGGGCCGCTGTAGCAGTGGGATACGATTTCAACGAGCATGGGCGTTTAAGTGCTTTCGTCCTTGTGTTCGAGGGGGGGTGCTTCGGCTGGTGGTTCATTCTCTTCGGTTATAGATTCTCCCCGGCCCGCCCGCTTGGTCGCTTCGTAAAATTCCTCGATCGAGACGTCCGATCTCGGACCCCACAGAATCAAAGTGACGGCGGGTTTTTTCTTCCCTGCGTTCATACCGTCGTTTTTCTGGGGGCTTGACGATGGTGGATTCTTTTCGTTCGAGGTCATAGTACGCCTCTTGGTTGTATTCGACGGCGAAACGCTCGGCTTCCTCTTTCGTATCTACGACCCTTACAGCGTCCGGATTTGCTTGAATAACTTTCCAGCCTGTCGCTTCGTCACGGGCTTCTCGGCAAACTGGCCAGCATTGTCAGGCTGCCCGCGCGGCTGGTCTTTCCACTGATCGCTCTTGCCATAGGCCAGCCTGCGATCGAATTCCCGCCGGAACATTTCGGCCAGCGTCGGGCCATAGAACCTGTGGGCCGCAAAGGCCCGGTTGAACATCTCGGCTAGCGATTCCTCGGGCCGTCCGATTCCAGCCCCAATTCTTTCTGAACCTTCTGAATCTGCGCGAAATGCCTGAGCAAACGACTCTTTTGTTCCGCCGTAAGTTTGGCGGATGATGTCTCGGACTTCGGCTGCGAGTCGGCTGGCAAATTGCCGTCGCCGTTCTGGCTCCCGTCGGAGCTGCTCTGCCGTTGTGTTGATGGCATCGCTGATCGGTCCTTTCCGGTTCGAGAGTCGGTCGAAAATCTCACATTCAGATGCGGCGACCTCGGCAATCAGCCGGGTGCGTTCAGCATTCAGCAAGCGTAGCTGAGCTGCAACTGGCAAGGTGGCTGCTTGCCGACCAACATTCATAGGGCGAATATCGATTAAGTCACGATCTTTTCGTTCGGGTTGCCCGGCACCCGTCCTGTGCAAAAGTAGATGGCGGCAACATCGGTGGCAGTAGGTAACCATTCAGCCGACCGCGGCTGGCTTGGGCCGTGGAGGTAGCTTCCTCATGTGGTTTTATTCGGCAAGGGCGCCCAGAATGCTGTCCAGCGGGTGCTGGTTGCGAAGCTTCAACGTGCGGAATACCAACATCGACACGCTTTGCGTCAGCACCCCACGCTCGCTCCGATTGGCATGGCCATTCCTGCAGATCAATCACCGCCGGCCGAATCGACGGCTCCGATCCCAATCTGAATGGATCGAAACTCTGCCGGATTCTCGTTCTTCCCCCTGACTCCAGGAGAATGCGATGCGGATTTCGCAGCAGGCGCTGCGATAGGGGGAAGTTCACTTTGTGTCCCGAGCATCAACGCCTTACGATCATGGAAGATCTCGTGGTGATCGTTGACCGAATCGTGGGCGGGCTCCGATTCGCGTATCAAGCTCAAAACGCAGAAGTTCCTTAGGAAAGGCATCCATACCTTCGAGACGCGCCAGCCGGATGGCCTCACGATCCGCCCATGGACGCAGGAGCATGGTCGGTGGTGGACTGGGAAGCATCCATCGGCTTTGATCCAAGATAAGGGCTTTCCATAATCGCCGCGAAGATCGCACCCCCCGCATGGATTAAAATATTGGCCGGGGCTACTTGAACACGGAAGAGCCCCCAGCCTTCTGAGCGGTCGGGGGTGCCCGCCAGGATTAGAATATTGGCGAGATTACTTGAAATCGCTCAACCAGGCTTCAAGCTCGCTTAAGAGCGACGGGTGGACGGGGCCGGTGGTTCCTATCGCCGCAGAATTTGCCGCACCGTAGAATGAAGCATCTTGCCGGGGTGGTCTGCCTGCAGGGCTGACTGCCGTAAACTTAAACATTAAAGCACCTTAGGCATTGCGCCGCGTCTCACCGTACCCCCGGTATTGCCAGGAGTGCCGCGCATCCCAAACCAGGTAGCATCATGCAAAGCGACGACCGCGAAGATTCCCGTCCCGAAGAAGAAACCGGCCAGCAGCCCAGCCCCGAAGGCGAGCAGCAGCCCTCGCCGCCGCCGGCGGCCGGCGCGGTGGTTGGCGCTCCTTACGGTTACCCGCCGTACCGGCCGCCTTCACGTTCCCGCTGGCTGTTGTGGACGATGTTGATTGGGCTGCCGGTGATCGGCCTGCTGATCCTGACTGTGAGCCTCTCCGACTCGCTCCGCCCGGTGAACGACCTCACCGAGAGCCGCTACGGCCGCCACCGCTGGAAAGGTTCCAGCAAGATCGCCGTGATTCATATCGAAGGCGCCATTTACGAAACCGAAGGCGGTTACGTCAAGAAGCAGATCGACCGTATCCGCAACGACAACAGTGTCAAAGGGATCGTACTTCGGGTGGATTCACCCGGCGGCACCGTGTCGGCCAGCGATTACCTGCTGCACCATCTCAAAGAACTGCGGCACAGTCGCGACGAACCGCTGCCGCTGGTGGTGAGCATGGGCAGCGTGGCGGCCAGCGGCGGCTATTACGTGGCGATGGCCGTGGAAGACCAGGAAGACAGCATCTTCATCGAGCCGACGACCTGGACCGGTTCCATTGGCGTCATCATCCCTCACTACAACCTGCATGGGCTGGTGGGCGACAAGATCGAGGATCAGTCGGTCAAGAGTCACGAACTCAAAGGCATGGGCAGCATGCTCCGCGAGTTGACGCCCGAGGAACGCGCCATCTACCAGGGGCTGGTCGACGACGCCTTCAGCCGGTTCAAAGAGGTGGTCCTCTCCGGCAGGCCCAAACTGCGGCCCGCCGCTTCAGATGGCTCTCCCTCGAAACTCGATGAACTTGCCACCGGGCAGGTATTCACCGCGCGGCAGGCCCTCGAACACGGCCTGGCCGATCGGGAGGGTTTCTTGGAGGACGCCGTCCAGCGGTGCTTGGAACTGGCCGGCCTCAACGACGACGACGTGCGTGTGGTGTACTACCGGCAGCAAACCAAGCTCTTCAATGGCCTGTTGATGGACGCGCCCGAGCCACCTTTGAGCCTCAATCTGCTGCACGAATTGGCTACACCCAAGGCATATTACCTGTGTACCTGGCTGCCGGGCATGACCAGTGGGTCCAAGGCCAAATAGCCCGAACGTTGACCGGCCTCACTCGCCGGCGGTGCCATGGCGCCACAAGCGGCCCCCCCACAAGCGACACGTTCGGCCGTGCGCGATGCTTACCCGTGCCACGCGTACCACCTGGTTGCCGTGCATACTCTATTCACGGCCGGTGGAACCGGCCCTACAAGATTCGCGCATGCCACGGCTCTACCAGAGCGAAGCGAATATGAACGCCATATCCAAATGACAAGCGCCCGGCCCTATGCGCATTGCACGTTCACGGCCGGTGGAACCGGCCCTACTGCCAGGGCTCATGGTTCCGCTTGAGCCAGGTTCAATAGCGCCGTTGCGCCCAGTCCATAGAACGTGTATTCCACATCTTCCACTTCATCCAGCAGTCCGGCCCGAAATCCGCCGTGCGAACTTTCGGTCGATTCGACGAACTTCCGCACGTCGGGCAGGTCCAACTCGTGGGCGGCGTCCAGATCGGTAAGCGTCAACAGTCCGGTGAACGTGCTGAGGACGTCGGCAAAGGGAATACGCGTATTGGCCGCCAGTCCGCCTTCATCGTTCTGGCGTTCACAGATGTAGTCCAAGACGCCTTCGCGAATATCGTCGTCGATCGCGTTCAGAATTTTCAGCGTGCCTACGGCGGCGGCGGTGGGGTTGGTGCCGCTGCGCTTCATCGGTCCCATCTCAACAAAGCCGCCATCCTCGCGCCGCCGCGACCGCACAAACTCCACAATCCGCTGAGGTTGGGGAGGTTCGGCTCCCAGCAGCTGCAGGCTCAGCAGCATGAGAAAGGTGTAATAAGTGCTGCTGGAATGGCCCTCGGAGGTCATGGCATAGCCGCCATCGTCGCGGCGGAACCGCTCAAACTCAGCGGCAACGCGCTGCTGCCAGCCCTCTGGCACATCGGCCAGGGGTGCGATGCCGGCGGCCGTTTCCAGCAGCATCGTACTGTAGAGCAGCGAAAGCAGGTCGATGATCGCTTCCTGCCCTCCCAGCCGACTGCGGACGAATGCCGCGGCCTTTTCGGCCACCGGACCGTGCAGTTCGCCCAGGATCGCCAGCCCACGCAGGGCAAAGCCGGTGTAATACAGATCGCTTCCGCCCTCGCGGCCGGAGAATCCGCCGTCGGCATTCTGCCGCTCGAGCAGAAACCTGGCGTGGGAAGCGCGCTGCAGCTCGGGCATCAGGTTCATACCTTGCGCCAGTCGCAACGTCAGAGCTTCCAGGTATGTCGCCATGAGGGATTCGCGTGCGAACAAGGGCAGGGCAGGGGGGCGCATCGGAGCGGGAAGAACGGGCAGTCACCACGGCCTCTCAGCCACGGCCTCTCAG
>CAZEEG010000044.1:12931-42985 GCA_964511065.1 uncultured Pirellulales bacterium
GGCCTCTCAGACAGGGCCTTGCAAGAATAGTCGGCCCGGCAACGGTTGGCAAATCGGGCCGGCCCGATGTTTACCAACGGGCATCGCCTGCTTATCCGCACGATTTCCCGGGGGGAAGCGAGGCAGGTTATGCCACCGGTAACATGATTGGCAGTCGGTGTCCGCCCCCAGGGCAGCGCTACTGGGGGGCTTCGCTAGCACCCAACGCGCCGGCCGGCCGGCATTCCCAGAAACATTGGAATTGCCCAAGTCGTTTCTGTACAGTGGTTTGTGCCATGAAAACATCTACCGCGAACGGCCGAGCGCGGCGGCGCTGAAAATAATCCCTGGCTCCCGCGCATCTATCTATTCGGAAACGCTAGCGGATGGGAGCACGGTTTGCCTTGGCGGACGATTTGAAACTCGATCCCGCCGTGATCGCGGCACTCCACCAGGAGTACGCCGAGGAATTACGGTACTTCCTCACGGGCGTGCTGCACGATGGTGAGCTGGCCGCGGACGTGCTCCAGAACACGTTCTCCAAGGCGATGGAACATGGGCACGCGGTCCAGCAACCATCGCTGAAATCGTGGCTGTTTCGCGTTGCCTACAACGAGGCAATGCTCATTCGCCGGCGTGCCAGCATCGGCGAGCGCGTCAACCGCGCGGTGGCTGAATCGGCCCCCAAGACCGACAGCCCGCCCGATGTCCGGCTGCACCGCGTGGAAATGGTGCTGGCGGTTCGAGCGGCCCTGGAACGGTTGCCCGCCGAGCAGCAGCAGGTGGTACGGATGCGGATCTACGAGCAAAAAAAGTTCTGCGACATCGCCGACGAACTGAACGTTCCGCTGGGGACGGTTCTTTCACGCATGCAACTGGCGCAAAAGAAACTGCGGATCTTCCTCAATCATTACCGCGAGGATGATGAAAGCCCGGGAACTTCACGATGAGCGAACCTCCATCGCACCACCTGGCCTGGCTGGCATTGCAGTACATCTGCGATGAACTGGCCGACGACGACCGCCAAGCCTTCGAGCAGCGTCTGGCCGACGACCAGGCCGCGCGCGAAGCGGTGGCCGAGGCCGTGGAACAGTGTGCGGCCATTCGCATGGCCTACTGCAACTGGCCCGGTGAATCGCCAACCAATCGGCCCGAACTCGCGGCCGCCATCGAAGCTGGCCGCGGTTTGCCGCCGAGCCGGCTCAAACGCCGGGCGATGTTCGCCGCAGCCTGGATGGTGGCCGCTGCCGCAGCCTCGCTTGCGGCGCTGATGCTCCTGCCCGGCAATGCCGAGCGGCCCCAGGATCCGTCGGCCGCAGGCGGTCTCAATGGCGATGCCCATGCCCTGGCCAGGGCCTACATCGCCAGCGAGTCGATCCAAGCGCACTGGGCCACTTGGGCCTGGCCGGCCGAGGGTTCCCGCGATCTGGAATGGGGCGCACTGGAACTGGCACCACATATCGGCGGCAGCAACGCAGAGGATGCGGCCCGCCTGGGTAGCGATGACGAGGCCTTCCTGGCCCGAGACGATGTCACCATCGCAGACACCATCGACGCGGTGGACTGGGACTCGATGCCGGTCGATCCGCTGATCCCCAAGGCCGACGACTGGATGCTGGCCCTGGTGGCCGTGGGCGACTCGGCCGCCAACGCCGAAGGTAGCGACAACGAACCCTAGCCGAGAGGGACGGCACGCGGCCGACCTGCAATGGGCCGCTGTTCCTCAAGGGAGAAAGTGAGCATGCGAAGCGGCTGGTACATGTTGATGGTCACTGCGGCCTTGGCCTGCGGAATCAGCCTGGGACCTGCCACTTGGGCCAGGTTTCCGGGCGCGGCGCTAGCGGCATCACCTGGCAACAAGCCGTCCCAAGGTACCGCGATGGCGCAGGCTGCACCTAAGGAAACGGCGCAGAAGGAATTAGCGCCGAACGAAAAAGTACAGAAGGAATCACCCCTGAAGGATGCAGCCACGGAACCATCGCCGCAACGAGCCACGCAAAAACAGGCGGTTCCTTCTCAGCCGGCGAGGGCCGGCACCTCGAAATCAACTTCCAAGTTCCCCGCCGGGCGATCGGACCCGGCTCCCAAGCGTGATCCGTCGGCTTCCAATGCCGCGCGTGCCGCCAAGGCATTGGTTATCACACCGCAGCGCGAAGCCGCCGCAATCAGCTTTGTCCAAGAGCATCATCCCGAACTGGCCGTGCTGCTGGTCCCTCTCAAGCGCAGCAACAGCAAGGAGTACGAGCAGGCGATCCGCGAGCTGTTCCGTACCAGCGAGCGATTGGCGCAGGCCAAGGAGCGGGACGATGGCCGCTACCAGTTGGAACTGGAAATCTGGAAGATCGAGTCGCAAATCCGACTACTGGTGGCGCGGCTGACCATGAATCCTGACGATATGGAGTTTCAGGAAGAACTGCGTGAACTGCTGGTGCAGCGTGTTGATCTGCGGATTCGCCGCCACCGCCTGGAACGGGACCGATTGGCTTCTCGGCTGGAGCGCCTGGACGAGGTCATTTCCTCCCTGGAAGGCGAGCGCGACAAGCTGGTGGATCAATCGCATGCCCAATTGTTGGACTCCGTGACGAAGTTTCGCGGCAACCGCAAGGCCAGTGCTGCTCCGCCGCCCAAGCGGCCGGAAAAGGCCGGCGGCGCCGATCCGGATCGTAAACCGAACTGACCGATTGAAGCGGCCCTACCTGCCGCTGCGCCGTCTGCAGCTACACCGTGTGTCCAGCGCGGAGCAGGCCGAAGGCGGTCGCTGGATCGTGCCGAATTTCTGTCCCTTCACCGCCTCATGCGCAGAAGGAATCGACCCATGATCAGACGGAAGCCCCTTTGGCGGGCGCCCTGGGCGCTTGCCGGTTGCATCGCCGCCTGCCTGGTAGCGGGCGGTTGGGCCCTTGCCATGGCGGCCGAACAAGGCGGCCAGAAAGCGGTCCCGGAGCAAGCGGTCGAGCAGCCAGCTGAGCAACGCTTTGCCCGGTTGCCGGCCGACGAAGTGCCCGATTTTCGCAAGCACATCGTTCCGCTGGCCGGGCGGTTGGGCTGCAACGGCCGCGCGTGCCATGGATCGTTCCAAGGGCAGGGGGGCTTCATGCTTTCGCTGTTCGGGTACGACTTCGATAACGATCACAAGCAGTTCCACGGCGAGGGCGATTCCGGCGAGGTCCGGATCAATGCCGAGAATCCCGCCGCGAGCCTGATTCTGCAGAAACCCACCATGCAGATTCACCACGACGGCGGCGAGCGCATGAAGGTCGGCTCGTGGCAATACAACCTGCTGCTGCGGTGGATCGAATCGGGGGCCAAGAACGTGGGCGAGCAGTCGCCCGAGTTTGTCCGCCTCGATGTCTCGCCGCCCGAGATTCTGTTCACCAAGGCCGGCGAGCAGGTGCCGTTGAAGGTGGTGGCCGTCTGGTCGGACGGCAGTCGCGAGGATGTCACCTGCCTGTGCCGGTTCCAGACCAACAATTCGCAAGTGGCCGAGGTCGACGAATACGGCAAGGTCACCGCCAACGAGCCCGGCGATACGCACGTGGTGGTGTTTTACGATAACGGCGTCCAGCCGATTCCGGTGATTCGCCCGGTTTCGGAGCATTTTGGCCCGAACTACCCGGCCGTTTCGGCAACCACCCAGATCGACCAACTGGTGCTCCAGAAGCTCAGCAAGCTGGGCATCATCCCCTCGGAAGTATGCACTGACAGCGAGTTCTTGCGCCGCGTCAGCCTGGACCTCACCGGCACGCTGCCCACCGCTGCCGAAGTGGAAGCCTTCCTGGCCGATCCTTCGGCCGACAAGCGTGCCCGCAAGATTGACCAGTTGCTGGAACGCCCCGGCTATGCCGCCTGGTGGACCACCCGGTTGTGCGACTGGACCGGCAACAACTCCGACGAGCTGGTCAATGCCACGCCGCTGCGAGCCACCGGCAGCCAGGAATGGTACGACTGGATTCACAAGCGGGTTGCCGCTAACACGCCATACGACCAGTTGGTCGAAGGCATCGTGCTGGCCACCAGCCGCAACCGTGGCGAAAGCTACCGCGAGTATTGCGAAAACCTTAGCAAGATGTACTACGGCGAGAAGTCCGAAATGGCGTTCGCCGATCGCGACTACCTGCCTCACTACTGGACCCGCCGCAACTTCCGGCGGCCCGAAGAAAGGGTGATCGGTTTCTCATACGCGTTCCTCGGGATTCGCATCCAGTGCGCTGAGTGCCACAAGCATCCTTTCGACCAGTGGACGAAGCAGGACTTCGACGCATTCAAGAACTTCTTCGGCCAAGCGCGGTACGGACAGAACAACGCCACGCGCGACGAGTACCAGGCCCTGCTGAAGGAACTGGGCATCGACGGCAATCTCCGCGGCAACCAGTTGCGGCGGCAGTTCGAGGACCTGGTGTCCCAGGGCAAAATCGTCCCGTTCCAGGAACTGCATATAGCACCGGTTCCCGGCCGTAACCCAACGGCCAAACTGTTGGGCGGCGAGGAGATCGGCCTGGACCGCACCGACGACGCCCGCAAAGTGCTCATGCAGTGGCTGCGAAGCAAGGATAACCCGTACTTCGCCCGGGCGTTTGTGAACCGTGTTTGGGCCAATTACTTCAACGTTGGCATCGTGGAACCGCCGGACGACCTGAGCCTGGCGAACCCGCCCAGCAACAAGGCTTTGCTGGATTACCTGGCCGAAGGCTTCATCGCCAGCGGTTACGACATGAAGTGGGTCCACCGCGAGATTCTCAACAGCCAGACCTATCAGCGGTCGTGGCGGCCCAACGACACCAACCGGCAGGATGAGAAGAATTTCAGCCGCGCGGTTCCCCGCCGCTTGCCTGCGGAAGTGGCCGTCGACGCCATCCAAGTGGCCACCGCTTCTGACTCGGCGGCCCAGCGGCTGGTCAACGACATTTCCGGCCGGGCCATCGCCGAACCGGGTTCGGGCCGCCGAGTGGCCAACCGGGGAGCGGCTTACGCCTTGACTGTCTTTGGCCGCTCGGTTCGCGAAAGCAACTGCGATTGCGACCGCTCGATGGACGCCAGCCTGCTGCAAACGGTCTATCTGCAGAACGACCAGGACGTACTCGATTTGATCTCCCGCCGCGGCGGTTGGATCGACCAACTCTCCAGGAACCAGAACCAGCCGCCCGGCGCCGATCCGGCCAACCAGCAGAGCGAGCTTCGGAAAAAGGCCCGCGAACTGGCCCGCCAGCTTCAACGGGCCCGCCGCGCCCAAGACCAGGCCAAGTTGGCCGAGTTGCGGCCGCAGATGCGCGAGATCGAGAGGGCGCTGGACAGGCTACAGGGCGAATCGCGCCCCGCCGAGGCCCAGGCGGTCCAGGTCGATCCGGCCGAGGCCATCAAGCAGGCCTACCTGCGGACCCTGTCCCGGTACCCCAACGAAAACGAGCTGGAAACGGCTCTCAGCTACATCCAGGAAAGTCCGGACAAACTCTCGGGCGTCCGCGACGTGCTGTGGTCGCTGCTGAACACCAAGGAATTCATCGTCAACCACTAGCCGGCACCCCGGCGGGCTGCCGGGCGCCGATTCGATCCCGATTGACTTTGGAAATACTTCACGTCCTTTTGCACAAGGGCCCCCACTATGGCGATTCACAAGACGTGTGACGGAGTTCGCCGCCGCGATTTTCTCAAGGCCGGGTTTTTGGGAGGAGCCGGGTTGAGCCTCGCGGGATACCTCCGCCTGGCCGAGGCTGGGGAGGTCCGCAGCGACGCCCCCGCGCGCAGCGCGATCTTCATCAACCTGGCCGGCGGTCCATCGCACATGGACACCTTCGATCTCAAGCCTGATGCCCCGGACGAATACCGCGGCCTGTTCAACCCGATCAAGACGGCATCGCCAGGCGTGGAGATTTGCGAACACTTGCCCAAGCTGGCGCAATGCACCGACAAGTTCGCCATCATCCGCGGCGTAAGCCATACCCTGGGTGCCCACGCGCTGGGGAGCGAATACGTCAATACGGGCAATCGCCCGATCGCGTCACTGGAGTATCCCGGCTACGGCGCCGTGGTCAGTAAGGAACTGCCCGGCGCCCCCGATCTGCCGCCGTTTGTGGCCGTGCCCAACAGCAACCAAAAACCGGGCTTCTTGGGCGTGCGGCATGCCGCCCTCAACACGGGGGCGGTACCCCGGGCGGGGCAGCCCTTCGCGGTCCGCGGCATCGCGCTGGGCCAAGGCATCACCATCTCGGAGGTCGAACGGCGGAGCAACCTGCTGCGCGACCTGGATACCGCTTTTGCCGGCTACGAATCGAACAGCCAACTCCTCGACGGCCTGGATCGCTTCTCGCAGCAGGCCTACGACATGATCACCAGCCCTCGCAGTCGCGAGGCGTTCGACATCAGCCGCGAAAGCCCGGCCTTTGCCAAGCCGTTTGGCGAGGAAAACTTCGGCGTCACCTGCCTGCTGGCAACGCGGCTGATCGAAGCCGGCGTGCGGTTTGTTACGTTCACCCTCGGCGGTTGGGACACTCACACCAACAACTTCGACCGATTGGAGAACCAACTGCTGCCCAACCTGGATGTTGGCCTCTCGGCACTGCTGAACGGCCTGGAGCAAAAGGGCCTGCTGGAAACCACCACGGTGTTTGTCACCGGCGAGTTTGGCCGCACGCCCAAGCTCAACAACCGCAGCAACCCCGGTGGTCGCGACCATTACCCCCGCTGCATGTTCATGCTGATGGCCGGGGGCGGCGTGCGGGGCGGCCAGGTGATCGGTGAGAGCGACGACAAGGGCACCTTGCCGAAGCACGAGGCATTTTCGCCCGATGACGTGGCGGCCACCTTCTACCACACCTTGGGGATCGACCACACCAAGGAGTACCACACCAGCACCGGCCGGCCGATCATGATCGTACGCGATGGCCGCGTGTTGCAGCAGCTTTTCGCGTAAGCCACACAATCCACCGCGGCGCCTCGCGCCACAAGCTAAATGAACCAGGCTCCCGCCTCGGTGAATCCGGGCGGGAGCCTGGTTGTTTTCTGGAATTGTCGCTGCTGGACCGCCGCGGCCGAATGTTTACGACCGCATCGGGTACAGGTATCGCGACGCGATCGGCGACTTGGTCTTGCCCGATGCCGTGACCATCAACTGCCGGCCGATGATCCGCATGCATAGCTCGTCGATCATCCGCATTTGGTTGAGATGGTGATCCTCGGCGGTACCGTCCGAGGGGGAGGCGTGGTCCGTGGGAATACCTGGCGAAGACTGCAGCAGGTGCGTTTTCCAATGGTCCAGGCGGCGGTCGCAATCGATCACGCACTTGACCAGTTCTTTCGGCCGGCACAGCGGCTTGCAGAAAACGGCTTCCGCTCCGCCCCGGTATGCCGTGCAGGCCTGGGTCAGATGCAAGTGCTCGCGGCCCACCAACACGATCGCCGGCACCCCGGCATTGATCTCGCGGAGCGTCAACAGCATCTCAACGCTCTCCGGCCCGGCATCGATCACCACAATCCGATCCCAGCGTTCCCACGAGCCGCTGGGCAGGTCGGGATACCAGGTGGTGTCCAGGTTCGGGAAATAGGCACGGAGGAAAGCCAGCAACAGCCGATCTTCGCCCAGGTACGCCAGTTCACGTTGCGATTGCAAGATGCCACCCTTTGACGTTCAGCAACATGCGGACTGCTACCAAACTGTAGCTCACAATAGAGGGAATTCCCTACTTCGACTCTACCGCTTTAGTGCGGCGTGAGAATGGCGAGGGCTCGACCCGACACCCACCCCCTGAAGGTTCTGCACCGTCAAAAATTCGTGGTGGGGATGTCCGCGCAGCGTTTGCCGGATTTCTCTCCACCGCCGCTGCGGTTTGGAAGTTCACCTTGCAAAGCGTCGTAAGTCGGCACGGCGCCTAAGAGATGCCGCCCGGTGGCCGTATTGTCACCTCGCGCGGTGCCTATCTATATTGCAAGACTTACCGTCCCCACGATGAGTTGGCCAAGGAGCGCCCCCGGGGCGAGCCAGATGGTTTAGGCGTCCTGCAATACTTGGGGCAAATCGCCTCGGCGGTTTAAGCGACACAAGCCGCTTGCCCGCTGCGGCCGTACCAGGGGGCCCCGCCGCCGCACCAGACCAAGCCGTCTGCGGTTGGCCGCCGCCGTGCTGGCGGCAGGTGGCTGTCCCTGCCGAGATGAAGTCGCATCGAGGATTCACGTTCCTGTTACGTCGAGGATTCGCCGGAAATGATCGTTACGACCAAAGAGCTGTTCACGCAGGCCTACGGCAAATACGCGGTGGGCGCTTACAACATCAACAACCTGGAACAGACGATCGGCTTGTTCCGCGGTAACCTCGGCAAGGTCGCCTCGAACGACGATCCCACCGATCCGACCAAGAGCGCGCCATTCATCATTCAAATTTCGCGCGGTGCCCGGGCGTACTCCGACAAGCGTTTCCTGGAAGCGCTCATTCGCACCGCCGAAGACGTCTTTCCCGAGGCCATCTTCGCGGTCCACCTGGACCACGGCACGGAAGAGGTCTGCTACGACTGCATCGAGAGCGGCTTTTATTCGTCGGTGATGATCGATGCCTCGCACGAGCCATTCGAAGAAAACATCGCCATCACCCGCCGCGTGGTGGAGCGGGCCCACGAGCGCGGCATCTCCGTGGAGGCCGAGTTGGGCATGCTGGGCGGCGTGGAAGAGGATATCGAAGTTTCCGCCGAACACGCCTGTCTGACCGATCCGGACGAAGCCGTGGAGTTCGTCGAGCGGACGGGCTGCGACTCGCTGGCCGTGGCGATCGGCACCTCGCACGGGGCCTACAAGTTCACCGGCAACCAGGGGCTGCACTTCGACCGCATCAAGGAAATCCAACAGCGTCTGCCCGGCTTCCCGCTGGTGATGCACGGTTCCAGCAGCGTGCCCAAGGAATGGGTGGACCGGATCAACGCCGCTGGCGGCCAGCTTCCCAACACGTCGGGCGTGCCCGAGAAAGACTACCTGCCGGCGGCCAAGTTGGGCGTCACCAAGGTGAACATCGATACCGATGGCCGGCTGGTGTGGTGCGCGATCCACCGCGAAACCTTCCGCGACAAGCCGGCCGATTTCGACCTGCGTACCGCGGGCAAGCCGTTCATGGCTGCATACGCCGAGTTCATCACCCACAAGAACCAGGCGCTGGGTTCGGCCGGGCAGTTAGAAGCCGTCCGGGCGGCACTGGCTGAAGTGAACGCGTAACGCCTCCGGAGAGCGAACTGCGGAACCTGATCTGGCGGTCTTCCCGGATGTAGCCCGTCTGGGAAGACCTGTCGGAAAAAGCGGGCTGGCAGGCCCAGCGCGGAACATCCAGACCAGGCGGGGGGCAGTGCCAGAACCAAGTGGAACCGTGCTGGTGCCGATCACACACGGCTCGCAGAACCGTGGCACGCCAGGTGGTGAACCCCGCGCACGCTAAGCCGTGCTCTGTAATACCCGCGCATGGGGTGTTCAAAGGGCTTGCAATCTGCCTTGCGGCGCGCACAATAGCGAGATTCGCGTTTCCGCGGCCCGCAAGTGTATCAAGCAGCCCAACAAACAGCAGAATTTCGGCCCCTGGCTCCGCCCCGCTGGCCAAGCGTCCAAGGGGGGGTGGAAGGCAGCCGCAATGGGCAGTGCTGCATGCCGGGGTGGGCGTTGTATTGAATTGATTCGTTTGACTTAAACGGTGTTGGAAAGGTCGGGAGGCCATGGCCCAAGCTGAAGTGCTCAACGCTGAAGTCCGCGAAACCCGCGGGAAGCGCGCCGCCCGGCGGATGCGCTCCGCCGGCAAGGTGCCTGCTGTGCTGTATGGGCACGGCCAAGAAACCATCAGCCTGTCGTTGCCGGCAGACCGCCTGGCGGCAGCCATTCGTCACGGCCACCGCCTGCTGCGGTTGCAAGGCGGTGTCAAGGAGCAGTGCCTGATCACCGATTTGCAGTGGGACGTGTGGGGCCACGAGATTCTGCACGTCGACCTGACCCGGGTGCATGCCGACGAGCGCGTCCAAGTCGAAGTGGAGATTGAGCTTCGCGGCGAAGCGCCCGGCACCAAGGAAGGCGGCGTACTGACCCAGGTGATGATGTCGCTCCAGGTCGAGTGCCCGGCGGTCGCCGTGCCCGACAAGCTCGAGATGAACATCAACCAACTGGAAGTTGGGCAGGAACTGACGGTAGCCGACTTGGACATTCCCGAAGACGTCAAGCCGCTGGCCGAGCTCGACGAAATCGTGGTGCATTGCCATGTGCCCGTCGAAGCGCCCGAAGAAGAAGCCCTGGAAGGCCCGGCCGAACCGGAGCTCATCCAGCGGGAAACTGAAGCGGAAGCCGATTAGGAAGGCTAGCCGGGATGAAGCTGGTGGTGGGCCTGGGCAATCCGGGCAGCAAATACCGGAACACGCGGCACAATGTCGGGTTCATGGTAGCGGCCCTGCTTGCCCAGCAAGCCGGCGGCGACAAGCCCCGCAACCGGTTCGATGCCGAAACGCTCGAACTGGAGCTTGGCGGCGAGCGCGTGCTGTTGATCTGCCCGCTGACCTACATGAATCTCAGCGGGAAAAGCGTGCTGGCAGCCCGCGATTTTTATAAGATTGATAACGATTCCATCCTCGTGGTCTGCGACGACTTCCACCTGCCGCTGGGGCGGATTCGGCTGCGGCCTGGTGGATCGGCCGGCGGGCAAAAGGGCCTGCAGGATATTCTTCAGCGATTGGGAACGCAGCAGATTCCCCGGCTGCGGCTGGGGATCGGCCCGGTTCCCGCAAGCTGGAATCCGGCCGATTTTGTTTTGGGGAAGTTCACCAAGGACCAACAGGAGGAAGTCGAACTGGTGGTTGCCCAGGCCGCAGACGCCGTCATGCTGTGGTGCCGCGAGGGCATCGAAGCGGCCATGAACCGCTACAACGCCTCACCCGAACCTACCACCAAGAAGACCAGCCAGCCCAAGAAACAGCAGCGGCCCGCCGGCGACGCGGCCCCCCAGGACGAAGCAACGAACAAACCGCCAGCGGAGGCCCCGGCCAACCAACCAGGACAACCCAACCCGCAAGCGGCCGAACCGACACCTTCGCCCGATCCGCCATCACCGCAAAACCCGTCGCCCCCTGAGCATCAGCCGCCTGGCGATGCGGCGACCTGATGCCAAAACGACTTGAGATTTGTATCATAGCACCGATATCGATCACCGCCCCGCGAAGGCTCGGCCGACCCGATGGCTTGTGTCAGTTCCTTTTGGGGGGAGTCAATCGGTACCGGCACCCATCAGAATCCTTCATGACGAAGCCTGAGGAGTAACAACTTGGCTGTTAACGTTTACGAAGGGATGTTCATCTTCGATTCCAACCGCTACGCTCGCGATCAAGCCGGATTGTCCCAGCGACTCACCGAGATGGTGGAGAGCCTGGGCGGCGAAATGCTCGCAAGCCGGTTGTGGGAGGAACGCCGCCTGGCCTACCCCATCGAAGGGCAGCGCAAGGGCACCTACTGGCTGACCTATTTCCGCCTGGAAAGCACTCGGCTGACCGAACTCCAGCGGGCCTGCCAGTTGGAAGAGAGCATCCTGCGACAACTGTTCTTGAAGACCGATCCCCGGATCGCCGAACACCTGGTGCAATTGGCCCGGGGTGAGATCCACGCCAGCCCCGAATTACAAGCCGAGGAACCTGCCGAAGCGAGCAGCTAGGCGCAGCGGCGAAGGAATTCACGGCCGGCAGCTAGCCTGCCCTGGCTTCATTTGCTAACGTGAACGGATGTCGCCTATTTGCTACTGCAATTGGCGGCGCGCCGCGTCGTCGTGAGGAGAGTTGGGCCATGGCAAGCTATAACCGTGTCGTGCTGGTGGGAAACATCACCCGAGACCTCGACCTGCGCTATGTCGGCAATAACACCGCCGTCTGCGAGATCGGGCTGGCGGTGAACGACCGCCGCAAGGCCGCCAACGGCGAATGGGTTGAAGAAACCACCTTTGTCGACGTCACCCTCTGGGGCCGGACGGCCGAGATCGCCAACGAGTACCTCTCCAAAGGTTCCAGCGTACTGATCGAGGGCCGCCTCAAGCTCGACACCTGGGAGAAGGATGGCCAGAAGCGCTCCAAGCTCCGCGTGATCGGCGAGCGGATGGTCATGCTCGGCGGGCGGGGCGGATCGCCGGGGCCATCCGGTGGCGGTCGCCCTTCCCGGCAGGAGAACGAATACAGCGCCCCCGCCGACAGTTACGACGACAGCGGTCCTGCACCCGCCGACGACATTCCGTTTTAGCTTTCCGCTTGGGCGCCGAAAGCGAGCCGTCCCCCCCCAACGTGAAGCAGTACCGAAATCACGCAGCGCCAAGCGCAGTGGAGCCTCCCTTCCCGGCCAGGGCCGATGAACGGGGGGCCACGACACGATCAACCTGACCTACCTACGCTGGGCAATTTGCCGCTGGGCGATGGTGGCCTTGCGGGGGCCGTGCCGGCCCAGGCCGAAGCGTCCGCGGCTGAGCCCTACCGTTTTTGGATCTACACGGCATCTGACCAGGAACCACCATCATGGCCAACTCGTCCACTAAAAAGCGTCCCAAATTCAAACGGCTGCCCAAGGGCCCCAACGGCGGTGTGGAGCTGCTGCTGATCCAATCGGTGGAGCGACTGGGCAAACAGGGCGAAGTGGTCGAAGTGAAGCCCGGCTACGCCCATAACTACCTGCTGCCGCAAGGGCTGGCCACGATCGCCACCGATCATCACAAGCGGATGATCGAAAAGCACAAGGCGCGCTTGCAAGAAATCGAGCGTGCCAGGCTGGCCGGCATTCGGGCCCGGGCCGAGGAACTCAGCCAATTGAGCCTGAACATCGAGGCCAACGCCAACGACGAAGGCCACCTGTACGGTTCCGTGGGGGCGCACGAAATCGTTGCCGCGCTCAAGGCCCAGAAAGTCGCCATCGCCCCCGAGCAGGTGCGGCTGCAAGGCCCGCTCAAGGAACTCGGCCTGTATACGGTGAAGATTCACCTGGGCCATGAGGTCGAGGCCGACGTCAAGGTGTGGGTGATTCCCGCCACCGGCGGCGACGAGCCCGCCGAAGCCCGGACGCCTGGCCAGTAACAGCACCCGCGAGGTATCCGGCGCTCGCGGCTCATCGAGCCGTGGCCCGCGTGCTGCCGTGGCACGAATGAACCTGTGGGATGCGCACCCCCGAGGGTCGATCCCACCGGGCCGCCCCCCATAATGCTGAGCCGTTATGCGCAACGCATGGTGAATCATCGCGTTGGGCGCTGGCCCACCAGCAACCAGCCTGCGGCATTGGCCTTCATTACGGTTGGCCCGATGCGATCCCATCAGGGGCGGCGCCTGACCTGCCGATTGATTGCGTTTGGCCTGTTGTGTACTGCCCGAGTCCGAGTCCGTCAGGTGATGCCTGCTCTACCGTTGCTTTTGCCATGAAATTCGCTGCCCGACGTTTCGACACTGCCCAACCGGTTGAGGTGGAACTCGCCGGTGACCGGATCGTGCGCATCGCCGCGATTAAGGATGGCGACAGCGAGCCACTGCCGTACGTCGCGCCGGCATTTTGGGATATCCAGGTCAACGGATATCGCGGCCAGGAGTTCAGTTCGCTCGAACTGACGCCCGACAAGGTCGCCAGTATCGTGGAGGATCACGTTCCTTTTGGCGTGGGCGCGTTGCTCCCGACGTTGACGACCCAAAGTCCCGAGGTCTTGTCGCACGGCCTGTCGGCCATTGCCGCCGCGTGCGATAGCTTGCCCGAGGTTGCGCGCCGAGTGCCGGGCATCCACCTGGAAGGGCCCTTCATGTCGGCCGAGGACGGGCCGCGTGGCGCCCACCCGGCCGAGCATTGCCGCCTGCCCGACTGGGAACTCTTTCAGCGGTTGCAAGAGGCCGCCGGTGGGCGGATTCGCATCATGACCATGTCGGTGGAGTTTGCCGAGGCACCCCGGTTCATCGAGCGTGCTACGGCCTCTGGTGTGGTAGTGTCCATTGGGCATACTGCGGCCACGGGCGAGCAGATTCGCGCCGCCGTCGACGCTGGGGCCCAACTCAGCACCCATTTGGGGAACGGCGCACACCGGATGCTCCGCCGCCACCCCAATTATATTTGGGATCAACTTTCAGAAGATCGGCTGATGGCCAGCCTGATTGTCGACGGCCATCACTTGCCGCCAGAAGTGGTCAAAGCGTTTGTCCGCGGCAAGACGCCGCAGCGCTGTATCCTGGTCAGCGATGAATCGGGCCTGGCCGGGCTGCCACCCGGCCGCTACATGAGCAGCGGCTGCGAACTGGAAATTCTTGAAGACGGCCGCCTGGTGATCGCCGGGCAAGACCAACTTCTGGCCGGGGCATCACGGCCGATCGGCGTGGGCGTGGCCAATGTGATGGCGTTCGCAGGCGTCGATCTGGCAACCGCCGTGAACATGGCCACCAGCCATCCGGCGCGGCTGCTGTCGCTCCCGGAACCGGCACTGCGTCCGGGCTGTCCCGCTGACCTGGTGCTGTTCCATCTCAAGCGGTGCGAAGCCTCCGATCGGGTGGTGGGCCTCGATGTTTCGGCGACGGTACTGGACGGCCAGGTGAGATACGGAAAATTGTGCGAACAAGTACCAGGGGGCAACCGATATTGAAGTGGCGAAACCCGCTTTCGCCCCCGGTGTCTCGCCGTGGCCGCGTCACGGCCTTGCCCGCCTGTTGGTTGGAAGTCGGCGGGCTAAGCCGAGCGCGAGCGGGAGGACGCCGGGCCCTGGAGGTTTGAACCGAGTCGCCCTGCTTCGCTCCCCCCGTTACCAAGACCTCGGCCGTGCCAGCATGGAAGCAACCCGCCAAGGCAAGCAGGGCAGGGCGGTCGCAAGCCGCTCACCGGATCACCCGGACGCTAAACGTGGCATCGACAGCGACCGATGCGTGGCTCGGCGCAAAACCCATTTGAGGGGGACAAGAGTACAAGTTGGGGTGTGAAAATTGACGGCGGTGGACAAAGCACGAAGCCGCGTTACAAAGCGGCATGGTTCAACGCCTGAACGTTGAGTGGGGCTGCCAAAGACAAAGACAGAGATAGAATACGGGGCGAGCGTTACCGTCACCCCCCGCAGCGGAACGCTTACGCCACCGTCCTATCTTGACAAGAATCTTGCAAGAACGGTAGCTTGTTCACCTTAGCGTGAACGGCAAACGGCGGGGCAGTGTAGCTGTTTAAGACAAATCCCAGGCAAAGACGTACCGTTGGAGGGTCGTGCGGTGGCATCCGTGAAAGAACGTGTGATTGATATTGTGTCCGAGCAGCTTGGCGTGAGCAAGGATCAGATCACCGAGGATACGCATTTCGTCAACGATATCGGTGCCGACTCCTTAGACACCGTAGAACTGGTGATGGAGTTGGAAGAAGAGTTCGACATCAACATCCCCGACGACGCCGCGGAGAAAATCCAGACCGTGGGGGAAGCCATTCATTACATCGAACAGCAAGTGGGGTAGATGAGACGCCGCGTAGTCATCACTGGCCTGGGAGCCGTTACGTCGCTGAGCTGCCAGGTAGAGGATCTGTGGAAGCGGATCCTCGCGGGTGAAAGTGGCGTTCGACTGGTCAAACTCCACGATACCTCGCAGTTCCGAGTCAAAATTGGCGGCGAAGTCACCGACTTCGATACCGGTGATTACCTGCCGCCCAAAGAAGCCAAACGGATCGACCGCTTCTCCCAGTTCGCCATGGTGGCTGGGATCGATGCGGTGCGCCATTCCGGGATCGACTTCAACCAGGAAGACCGGTTTCGGGCGGGCGTGCTGCTGGGCACCGGGATCGGCGGCCTGCTGGAAATCGAAACCCAGCACACCAAGCTGATCACCAAGGGCCCCGACCGCGTCTCCGCGTTCACCATCCCTAAACTGATGTTGAACGCCGCTGGCGGGCAGCTCTCGATCGAGTACAAACTCCGCGGCCCCAACGCCACGGTTGCCACGGCCTGCGCCAGCGCAACCAACGCGATCGGGGAAGCATTCAAGATGATCCAACACGGTGATGCCGACGTCATCATCACCGGCGGCACCGAGGCTGCGCTCACGCCCATGGGCCTCAGCGCCTTTGCCAACATGAAGGCGCTATCCCAGCGCAACGACGAGCCCACCAAGGCCAGCCGGCCGTTCGATGCCGATCGCGATGGATTCGTACTCAGCGAAGGCGCGGGCTTGATGGTCATCGAGGAACTGGAGCATGCCAAGCGGCGCGGTGCCAACATCCTGGCCGAAATCATCGGCTACGGGGTCAGCTCCGACGGCGGGCATATCACCCAGCCCGATGAAACCGGCGAAGGCGCCGCCAGGGCCATGCAGAACTGCCTCCGCGACGCCCGCCGCAATCCTGAGGACGTTCACTACATCAACGCGCACGGCACCAGCACCGAACTGGGCGATGCTGCCGAAACCGCGGCCATCAAGTCCGTGTTTGGCGACCACGCCAAGAACGTCTCTATCTCCAGTACCAAGAGTCAGCTAGGCCACCTGCTGGGTGCCAGCGGCGGCGTGGAACTGATATTTGCCGTGCTGGCGGTGCGAGACCGTGTCGCCCCGCCGACCATCAATTATGAAACTCCCGACCCCCGGTGCGATCTGGACTACACGCCCAATCAGCCCCGGGAACGGCAGATCGACGTGGCGATGTCCAATAGCTTCGGCTTTGGGGGGCACAACGCCTGCTTGATGGTCACACGCTACAACGGCGATTGACGGCAAGCGGCGCCATCTGCCGCAATCAGGCCACTGGCCGGGCAGACAATGTATGATGAACCTTCCAGGCCCGGGATGGCACGCCGCCGTCCCGGGCTTGTTTTGTGGATGGTGGTTGTGCGGCGGGCGGGAGGCGCTGCGGCTTCTTCCCGTCCTGCTTTACTGGCGCTCCTGCGCGGCTGCCGCTTGAGTAGCGCCCCTAATGGTCTTAAACTAGGAAAGGTTTGGAGGTTGCTTTGCCCGCCTGCCCGTGGCATCGCAACGCTGAGGAGATGCCCCCAGTTTCGGCGACCAGGGAGGGGAGGGAGCGACCTGGGGCAGCTGGCAACCACGCCGGCTCACTTGGCGCCTTCAACTGCCCACCCCTACCGAGAACTTGCCGGAGTTTGAGCATGCACTCGAAACGGTCGCTGATCCTCGCCTGGCTGGTCCTGCCTTGCCTGCTCGCGCCATACACCTGGGGCCAAGATCAGCCCCAGCACGCCGCGGTTCGCCCCCAGCCTCGCCAAGGGCAATGGATGAACCGCCATCAGCAGTTCAACGATCGGGTCAAGCAGGGAAACGTCGACCTGATCTTCATCGGCGATTCCATCACCCAAGGCTGGGAAGGCGCCGGCAAAGAAATCTGGCAGAAATTCTACGGCGACCGTAACGCCGTCAACCTGGGCATCAGCGGCGATCGCACCCAACACGTGCTGTGGCGGCTCGATAACGGCAACATCGAGGGCATCTCCCCCAAGCTGGCCGTGGTGATGATCGGCACCAATAATTCCGGCGACAACAGCCCGGAGGAAATCGCCGACGGCATCACCGCCATCGTCAAGAAGCTGCGGCAGAAACTGCCCAAGACCAAGGTTCTGCTGCTGGGCATCTTCCCCCGCGGTGCCGACCCCAGCGATGCCCGCCGCAAAGTGAACGAAAAGACCAACGAGCTCGTCAAGAAACTGGCCGACGACAAGATGGTCTTTTACCAGGACATCGCCGACAAGTTCCTGGAAGACGACGGCACCCTCTCCCGGACCATCATGCCCGATCTGCTGCACCTCAGCCGCCAGGGCTACACCATCTGGGCCGAGTCCATCGAAGACAACGTGAAGAAGCTGATGGGCGAAAGCTGATTCGCGAAACGCGCGACAGCCAATTTATGCAGAAGGGGGTGGCGCATGTTCTCGGAATGCCCGGTTTTCGGAATGCCCGGCGAAAGCTGACGCGTGAAGCGCGCGACAGCCATTGAATGAGGACCGCGGCTCTGTGAGCCGCGCGCGATCGTCATGTGCTATTCCCGCGTGACACGGCTCTGCGAGTCCTGCGCGGCAAGTGCCAACTCAGTCGTTGCATCCCGAAAAAAACGCAAGCCAGATTACGCGGATAGACACCCGACCGCCTGCGCTTCAATATCCAGCCCCACCAGTTCGTTCCACCTCCGGAGCATATCGCGGAACGCTGGCCCGGGGCCTCCGTTGCCGATGGGCTTTCCATCGAGTGATGTCACCGGCAACACGGCGAACGGCGTGCTGGTGAGCCACACTTCGTCGGCCGCGGCCACGTCGTCCAACTTCAGATCGGCATACTCCACGTCCAGCCCCGCCGCGGCGGCTAACTCCAACGTCGTCTTCAAACTGATGCCGGGCAAAATCCGCTCCAGCGGCGGTGAAACCAGGCTCCGCCCTCGCAGCACCAGCACGTTGGCGGTCGAGGCTTCGGTCACCCAGCCGGCTTCGTCGGTCATCAGCGCCCTGGCGCCGGGCACCTTCTCGGCCGCCTGGCGATCGGCCAGGTAGAAGTGCGCACGGCTGCGGCACTTCAATTCCGTGGGCCAACTACGCGCCGAAGGCTGCACGATCGACGTGCTGGCCAACGCCTGGCCGCTTGAATACTTCTGCGCCCATAACGCAAACGGCAGCGGATAGGTGTGCATGGCCACCACGGGCCGCCGAATCTCCATGGGCGCCATCGCCGCATAGGGCCCCGGCGTGACAAAGATACACAGCCCAAGGTCGTAACCGCGGCCGGGTAGCAGGGGATAATTGCGTGCCGCCAGTTGCGCGGCAGCCTCGGCAAAGCGGTTTTCCGGCGAAGGTGGCGCAATGCCGATGATCTCCAGCGACCGTTTCAGCCGGGCGACGTGTTCCTCGACATGAAACAACTTGCCGCCAAAGGTTCGTAACTGCTCGGCCACCGTAATTCCGGTGACAAATCCGGCATCGAACCACGGCAACCGCGCAGCCGACTCCGGCAGAAACTCGCCGTTCAAATAAATGCTGGGCCTGTCCATACGGTGAGCATAGCGCGAACCGCACGAACCGACAAGCGACCGCCTGGACTGCCCGGGGTGCGAGGCATTGCGGGCCAAGCCCCCCAAAAAACATTTGGGAATCGAGGAACTGGGGGCACCGCAAGTCGGCCGTCGGGCGGACAAAACCTTGCAGCGTGGCCCTGGGCAGCTTACATATCAGCATTCCCCCCCGTTGGTGCCACTGCTGCGACATCCCGTACCGCGAGCCCACGGCGGCTCCCGGCCGCCCCCCTCCCTCCTTTCCCGCCGCCTGCCATGTCTCACCTCACCACCGCCGTCTCCGCTCGAGTTCGTACCGCTGCCGTTCCGCCTGTGCGATGTACTTGGAAGCGCTGCCAGCCCGCCCTGGTCGCCGCAGCACTGGTGCTCGCAGCCATGGAAACGCTTGCGGGGGTGGTAATTGCCGCGGCGCCGGCAGCGTCTGAAACGCGCACGGCCACCACCAGGGTTGAACTGCACCTGGACGAACCGCTGGCTGGCCGCACGGTCCCCTGGCCGGTAACCACCGGCGTACCATTTCCTCGTGGTGCGCTGAAGGATGCTCAGCAATGCCGGCTGGTCGACGATCAAGGAAACGAGCAACCCCTTCAAACGAAGGTTGCCGCTACCTGGGACGCAGGCGCCAGCAGCATCCGCTGGCTGACGGTGGACTTCGTCGCGCAGCCGGGCCGGCGATACTTCCTGGTGTTTGGGCCAGGCGTGAAGCGCACCGCCAGCGAAGCCCTCCAGGCCCCGCTGGTGCGGGTGAGCGACCGCAACAACGCCTTCCAGGTGGAAACCGGCCCTCTGCGAGTCGCGTTCGATAGGCCCGGAAAGACCGACGACGGCGCAGCAGCACCAGAGGCCAACGGCATTCGAATCTCCTTGGACCTCAATGCCGATGGAACCATCACCGACGACGAACAGGTGGTCACCCTGCCAGCCGCCGCGCGGTATTACCTCGATCACGATGGCCAGCCGTATCGGGCCGCTGCCGACAACATCGCCATCGAGTCGGCCGGACCGGTTCGTGCGTGTGTCCGCGTCGATGGCCGCTATGTCGGCCCTGGCGGTAAGAGCATCGTGGCTTTTCGCACCCGATTCCACTGCTTCGCCGGGTTACCCCTGGTAAAGGTGGTCGATGAGTTCCGGCCGATTGGTTCCACCCGCGGCGTACGCTTCCGCGATATCGCCTGGAGCCTGCAGCTTGCGGCGCCTGTCGGCGAACCTGTCGTGGCCACCGATCCGCGCACCCTGGGCGTGGAACCGGTTCCGGCTGTTGATGGCGAAACGCCGGCAACACGCCGGCACCCCCAGAATCCGCTAACTGCCGAGCCGCTGCGAATTGCTTGGACGCCCGGCACGCACAGTGTGTCGTCGTACCAGGCCCTGTACCGGCACTTCGGCAACGACGCTTACGAGGCGGCCGTGGTCGCCACGGGCGATTACGGCCAGCGGCGGATTTCTCAAGCAGACCGGGCCGCAGCCTGGATGCAGTGGGCCGATGAGCGCGTGGCCGTGACCGGTTCGCTCCGCTGGTTCTGGCAACAGTTCCCTAAGGAATGGGAAGCCGGCACCAACCGCCTGGTGCTGCATACCTGGAGCCCTCGCGGCGGCGAGTTGGATTTCGGGGCCGAGGGCATCCGCGCCTTTCTCGGCGAAGCCGGCGACCGTTACCTGCTCAACTGGCAAGCCAACCGCGATGCGTCGCGCACGCTCGATAACTTCTTCTACGGCGCTTGCAACCGGCTGATCGAGGAAGGCCGGGCCGATGGCCAGGGCATCCGCAAGAGCCACGAGTTTTACCTGCACTTCGCTCCGGCCGCCCAAGCCGCCGAGGGCGTTCAAATGGCTCGGCTGGCAGAAACTCCACCGGTAGCGCTGGCAAGCGGCCAATGGAATTGCAGCACCGATGTCTTCGGCCCGTTGGCACCGAGAAGCCGCCAGCGCGGCCAGACTGAAATTTCCGCTGACCGGCAGGCCCCAGCCGATACGGCAGCGGTGCCGCCAAAGGCTGCCAGCGCGTCATCGAGCGTGCCTTACACCTCGCCATTCACTATTTCGGCCGATGAAGCCGCGGCGATTGCAGCCCGGGGCGAAGCGGTGATCGACCGGCTATTCCAGCTTGCCCGGTACGGCCAGGATGCCTTTGGTGATTATGGCTGGTGGCTGTTCGGGGCCGGGCCGCACTACAGCTATCAATGGGATCCCCAGGCCCAGCGGCACTATGCCGACCCGCGGCGGTTCGACTTTCACACCTATCAAAAGGAAACGCAGCTTTGGTGGTGTTACCTGCGGAGCGGGGAGCGGAAGTTTTTGGAATGGGCGCTGCCCGCGGAAAACCATTGGACCGATATCGCCGTCGCCCACCGGCCGCTGGAGTATACGTGCGATTGGCTGGGCGGCAGCCGGGCCGAGCAAACGAGGCATCTCACCTTCGTCCCGGGCGACTGGGCCATTGACAGCCCCGTTCACTATCTGCGGCACCACAACACGGCCGAAGCCTGGCTTCGCGGCGGAACACAGTTTTGGGCTTCGTACCATCGCACACTGGAAACCACCACGGCCGCCTACTACCTCACGGGCGATGAGCGTTTTAACGAGGTGATCGAGTATTGGCGCGCGTACTTCGCCCCGCTGGCCGGCGTGCATTCGCAAAGCTCCGGCGTGCCCGAGCATTATCGCCAGCAGGCCTGGTGGGATTCTGGCAGCACGGTGTTGGAAAACGGTCGCCAGCGGCCCAAGACCTGGGCGGAAATGATGCGTGATTATGCGCCGTTCCCTTCCGGCATGCGGCACCAGATGACGCTCTGGTTCAACCTTTCCACCCTTTACGAACACACCTGGGATCCAAAGATCGGGCAGGCCCTGCGCGAATACGCTGACGCATTCCTGGATCCAGAGCGCCCCTCGGGCGTGTGGCATTGCCAGCAGAACGACCTGCCGGCCCATGCCCCCACGCCCACGATGGCTCATTACTGGAGCCCGGCCCTATGGAAATATCACCGGGTAACCGGCGACCCGCGAATGGAAACCGTGCTGAGCCGGTACTTCGACGCCTGCCATCGCAGCGACCCATTCGGCCTGAGCGACTCGATTGGCGTGTATTCGAACCTTCATCCCGGCGTTGGGTATTACTTCACCGGCAATCCCTGGCACGTCCAGCGCGCGCTGCTGGAACTGAAGGCCCTGGAGAAGCACGCGGCCCCCCTGGCGCGGCCCGAGGATCTGAACCGCCGCATTTACAACCCTTATGCCACGATTCAATGCCTGGCCGGCATTCCCCGGTTGCTGTGGGCGGTGGAGCAGGCCGCGCGGACGGGCGAAACCATTGAAGGCTTGCCGCCGCTGGCACCGCAACGGGCACCGCTGGCGTTTTACAAACCTCAAGACAAACCGCTCACAGTACGGCTGTGGGGATTTGACGAGCGCGTGGAACTACTCGGTCCCGACGGCAAACCGGCCTCCGCGCAGGTGGAAAGCCAGCAAAGCCCCTCGCCCGTGCAACCCTTCGACCGTGTGATGCCGCAGTTCGCAGCCTGGTGGCACGATGTCACCGTGCCGGCCAGCGAGCCGCGCGGGTGGTATGTGCTGGCTCCGCAACTGGAACTGGGCGTACTGGCCTCCAGCAGTCCGCGGCCGACGCTTTGCCATGCGGCCAGCCCCATCCACTTGGAAAGCGGCGCAACCTGCTGGATCGCCTGGCCAGCGGGTGCGACCGCATTGCAACTGGATTCCGCCTTGTGGCGCGCAGGCACGACAGAAGTTGTGGGCTTGGAGATCGTGACCGCCGACGGACACCCGCTTCGCCTCGCCGCAGATCGCTCCATCCCCGGCCGATTGGTCGCAACACTGGCCGACGATGGCAACGCGGATCAGCCAGCGATCATCTCCATCTGCAACACTGGCGAGCGTGGAACCTGGTTTCGCATGGCCGACGGTACGCAGCCTTCAGGCCAACCGTCCAGCGCTGGTTGGGCCGTGTTCGCAAACCTCCGATCCGCCGCGGCGGTATTGGATGAAGGGCCTTCGTCCGCGGCCACAACCGCCGCCCTGGCGCGGATGCGAACCGTTGCGCCGCCGGGCGCTGCCGCCGAGCGGTTTGTTCCTGGCCGCCACGGCCAGGCTGTGCTGATCACCGGCGGCCGCAAATTGATCCTGCCGGACCATCTCACCGGCCCCGACGGCACCCCAAAAAAGCTGTTCGACTTGGAGCAGGGCACGCTGGAGTTCTTTGTTCAAAAGCTCTGGGATGAGCGCGTGATGCCGGTGCGGCAAGGCCCCCTGCTGAACAACGGGCTGGTGCATGGTTTCAGCCCTTGGCCGCTACCTCTGGGCGAGTGGGCCCACGTGGCGGTGGTGTGGCGGCCATTCCGCCGCGATCCCAGCCAGGTATGCGTTCACGTGTATGTGAACGGGCTGGACCGGGCCAATTACCGCAGCACCTGGTGGCAGGGTTACGGCAATCGCCCTTATAGCCTGCCCAAGGGCCGCCCCTGGCTGGAAGGCTTTGTCGCCCAGGCGCTGGGCGGCGGCGCGTTTGCGCTGGACGAAGTGCGGCTTTCCCGCTCGCCGCGTTACGCCGATTTGGAAGTGGAATTCGGCCACCGCCAGACGTTCAACCCGGTGCGTTTCGATCCTCCCGACCGGCCCCTGCCTGCCGACGAAGCAACCTCGCTGCTGTATCGCTTTGACGGAACCTTGGAATCCGAACCGCTGAAGGATGGGCAGCGGTTAACAGGCCGCTGGGAGTGAACCGCCAGCAGTTCCACGGGCCGCAAGGCACGTGGCTCGTCGCCACCGGAGTCAAAGAACCACGCGGCGCCCCCCCACACGTGCCGCTCACAACTCCACCGGTTCGCGCACGCCGCCCAGTTTGTAGCCGTGATCTTCCAATCGGATTTGCGGTTCATACCCCAGCAGGTCTCTGGCCCGGCCCAGATCCCAGATCAGCTTCGAACTGTCGCCCACCACCGTCACAATCTCAAAACCAATGTTGGGTACCGCCAGGGCCTTGGCGAATGCTTGAACGAGGTCGGGAAAGGGCAATGTCTGCGGACGGATGCGACGGTTCTTCCAGTAGGGATCATCCAGCGCAATCGGCTTGGCGATCCGCAGGCAGACGATCGAAAGGCCTGCCGACTCGGCAACGTGCCGGCACAGCGTCTCGGCGAGCATCTTGGTCACGGCGTAGGTGCCGATCGGCCGCGGCGGGGCATCGCCGGGGATGCGTGACGAAAGGGGCCGATCATCCTGCTCCGGCAAGTAGCCCCAGGTGACCATGATGCTGCTGGTATGCACCACGCGCCGCACGCCGGCGGCGACCGCGGCCTGCAGCAGGTTGTACGTTCCTTCGACATTCACGGCGAACCGCTGGCGGTTGGCCCCGTCGTCCTCCACGGCGCCTTCAAACCCCGAGGCCGTCGCCAAATGCAACACGGCATCCACGCCGACAACCGCATCCCGGGCAGCGGCGGCATCGAGCAGGTCGAGCGGCACATAACGCCGCTCACCAGCGATCGGCCGCACGTCGGCCAACCGCAAGTCGTATTGCTTTTCCAACTGGGTCGTCACGTGGCGGCCCACGTAACCGGCCGCTCCGGTCACCAGTACACGCATGGAAGCGTCCTCCGGAGGCAACAGGCAACCCCGGGACGAGTGCCTTCGCCATCCATCGAATGTTCACAACGATACCCGGGTGGGGGCCAACCGTGCCGCGAATTGCCCGCCCCAACGGCCCTGCCGGCGGTGCTTCGCCCAGGAGGCGGGGTGCATCACCGGTCAATCGCCGGGCAACTAATAGTTGGGGGTAGGCGGCCGGAAGTGCCGCAGGTCCACCGAGCGGAACCACTCGATGGTTTTCATCAATCCTTCGCGCAGTGATATTTTCGGCTCCCAACCCAACTGTTGCCGGGCCAGGGTAATATCGGGCTGGCGGCGCGTGGGGTCGTCCTGCGGCAAGTCTTCATAAACGATCTGGCTCTTGGAACCGGTCAGTTCCAGAACCAACTCGGCCAGTTGCTTGACGGTGAACTCGTGCGGATTGCCCAAGTTGACCGGGCCGGGAAAATCGTCCGGACCGTTCATCATCCGCAGCATGCCGTCGATCAGGTCGTCGCGGTAGCAGAAGCTGCGGGTCTGGCTGCCGTCGCCAAAGATCGTGATGTCGCTGCCCTCGAGCGCCTGGCGGATGAAGTTCGATACCACGCGGCCATCGTAAGGGTGCATCCGCGGCCCATACGTATTGAAGATTCGCACCACGCGGATATTGATGTTGTTCATGCGATGGTAATCGAAGAACAATGTCTCGGCGGCGCGTTTCCCTTCGTCGTAACAGGCCCGGCGGCCCACCGGATTGACCGACCCGCGATACGATTCGGGCTGCGGATGGATTTCGGGATCGCCGTACACTTCGCTGGTCGAAGCCTGGAGGACCTTCGCACGGCAACGCCGGGCCATGCCCAGCACGTTGATGGCGCCCAGCACCGATGTCTTGAGGGTCTTGATCGGGTTGTATTGATAGTGGCCGGGCGCAGCGGGACAGGCCAGGTTGTAGATTTCATCCACCTCCAGGTAGATCGGCTGCGTGATGTCGTGGCGGATCAATTCAAAATTGGGTTCGCCCAGAAGATGCGCGACATTCGCCTTCTGACTGGTGAAGAAATTATCCACGCAGATGACATCGTGCCCTTGCGCGACCAGCACCTCGCACAGGTGCGATCCCAGGAACCCTGCACCGCCGGTGACCAGAATCCGTTTGATGGCAGACATGACAATCCATTGACAGGAAACAGTTGATTGAAAACCGATGATTGAAATTGGTGCCGCAAGTGGCCACGCGGCGATTCATCAATGCGTGAGCGACGATCGGACGCACCGGGCGGCCATTCCACTAGAGCCACGTCAGCGGCGAGGCTTCCTGCTGGCTGGCCCAAACCGTGGTGGCGGGAAACTCCTCGGCCAGGACTTCGGCCAACCGTTCCACGCCGAACCGTTCGCTGGCATAGTGACCGACCAGCACCATCGAAACGCCGGTCGCCTCAGCTTCCAGGCAGACATGAAAACCGGTTTCGCCCGTCACGAACAGTTCGCATCCCAGGGCCCGGGCTGGCCGCAGAAATTCGCCGGCCGAGCCACACGCCACGGCCACGGTGGAAACTTGCCGCTCGGGCTCGCCCACCAGTTGCACGTGTTTGATCCCCAAAAACCGCTTGATGCGCCGCACCAGCGATGCCGTGGTGACGGGCGCTTTGAGCTGGCCGTACCGGCCCGAGCCCAGCGGCGCAGCGTGCGCTTCGTCGTCGGTGGGTACGGGTTCCTCGCTTTCCAGCGCCGCGGGATGGACCACGGCGGCGGCCACGTTGGGCCGCAGCGGCGCGATGCCGATCAACCCTAGCCCTTCGGCTAGTTGCTGATTGATGCCGCGGGCGGCCGAGTCAAACGCCGTATGAGGGCTGTAAATCGCCACGCCGGCGGCGATCAGTTCCAGCAGCATCCGGCCTTCGACCGTGTCGCTGGTGATCCGGCGAAGTTCCCGAAAGGGCAGTGGGTGATGGCTCACGATCAGGTCGGCTTCCTCGGTGACTGCCTCGCACGCGCTGGCCGGCGTAACCGTGAGGCAGGTCATGATCCGCCGCACTTCCCGGCGCCGATCGCCAATCAACAGCCCGACGTTGTCCCAATCCTCGGCCAGTGCTTCCGGAGCGAACACTTCCAGAAAGTGGGCAACGTCGTCTACCTTGGGCATGGAGTCATCCTGCGAGCGAAGGGTGCAATTGGGGCGGGCTCCTCGACCGCGCCCGGCACCATTCTACCGTTCCTCCCCCTGGTTCAAGCCAGACAGGGGAGGCGACTGGTCTGAGGGACTGCCCTCGCTGTCGAATGAAAAAATTTCCTGGGCGTCCGGGTCCTTGGCCAATCGGCGGATGATGCGTCCCACGCCCTGGGCCTGCCCACGTACCTCGGGTGCTTCCACCGGCGGTTCCACCTCCGGCAATACGCCAGGCACTGGCCGCTGGTTGGCGGCGGGCGGCTGGGTGATCTGCTCCTCAACTTGAGGCACCGCCTGGGCCGAAGGCGGATCGGGAACCCTTGGTGCCCGGGTCGCGACCACCACCAGGATAGCAGGAACGGCGATCGTAGCGGCAGCGACCAGCACCGCGCCGCCCAACTTGAGCCACAACGGCAGGCCCGCTGCCGCTTGTCGGCCCAGGTCCGCTGCCGCTTGTCGGCCCAGCTCCGCTGTCACGCCCGGCAGTTCGGCCACTGGTTGGCGCGCAGACGGAACATTACCATGCTGCCCATTGGCAGCAGCCTCGGGAGCATCGGTATTGGGTTCTTGCGGTGAGGTTTCTTGCAGCACGGCCACTGCCGGCGGGGTGGCCAGAGCATACACCAGGCATTCTTCCAGCAGCAACCGCTCGCGCAGCGCCGCGCGAACGCGAACGGATTGCCGCACCCCCAGTTGCAGGGCGCGTAGCTCGTCCAGGGAGAACTCGTCCGGATGGCGCTCGGCAATCAGGGCCACCAACTGCGCTTCGTTCATGGCTTCACCTGCCGATCCGTGCATGGCCGGCCAGCATCCGATGGGCCGGACGATTTACGGTTGGATGCTGAACGATCGGGCGTGTCGGGATGATCCGAACCCAGCTTGAGATCGAGACATCGCTTCAGCGCCTGCCGTGCCCGAAACATCAACAACTTGACGGCCCCGGCCGTGCGGCCCAACCGCTGCCCAATTTCCTTAAACTTCAGCTTGTGTTCGTAATACAGTTGCAGCGCGGTGCGGGCGTTCTGGGCCAGTGTCTGCAGGCAGCTTGCCAGGTGCGGCACCAGTTCCTGGTGGGGCGAGACGAGTGTTTCTTCTTCGGCCGGTTCTTCCACTTCCAGGCACAGTTCGGTCCAAGTCAGTTCTTGCCGGCGGCGTAAACGCCGGGCTCGTTCCCGCAGCAGGTTGCGGGCAATGCCCATCAGATACGGCAGCGGATCGCGGCTGGGATCGTAGCGACCGATACCTGCCTGGTACCGCAAGAAGACCTCCTGCAACAGGTCATCCGCATCGACCGGTTGCGCCACTCGCGCCCGCAGATAAGCGTAGATGGTCATTTGGTGCTGCCGGACCAGTTCCGCGAGTTGATGGCGCTGATGTTCCGTCATCCCGCCGGTCGAAGACACAGTTGACCGCTGGCGCGAAGCAACGGCGTTCTCACTCACGGTTCTCTCCTTGGTGCGAACACGTCAAGCGCGGCGGGCCGACATTACGCCAACGCCCGGCCCCCAAAAAAGCACGGCCCAACCGCGTACTTAGTTTTGGAAATCGCGGCCAAGTGTGGCCGGCGGCACGCATGCCATTGCGGGAAACCGCTGCCGATCGATGCTCTGTTCCGGTTACATGCAGATGGCTCGATTGTAGACTCTGCCGAACTGGCATACCATAAAAGATGGCAAACGCCGCCGTTTCTTGGCAGGTGGTGGGAACATGCTGCCGCCTGAAATGTGCAATGCGGTTATGCCCGCCGAGATGATGTTCAGCGGCCGGGTCAACATCAATTGCGGGGCGGATTTCATGTTCGACATGCCGATGAGGAAGGGCCGATGTCTGACGAGGATTCCGTCACCATTTGGATTCGGCAGCTTAAAGTTGGTGACGCCGAGGCCGCCGAACAGCTTTGGAATCGGTACTTTGCGCGGCTGGTCCGGCTGGCGCAAAAGCGGTTGGTAGGGACGCCCCGCCAAATGGCCGATGAAGAAGACGTCGCCCTCAGTGCGTTCAACAGCGTATGCATGCGGGCGGCCGAGGGCAAGTTTCCCAAACTCGACGATCGACAGGACTTATGGCGACTGCTGGTGACGATCACCGTTCGCAAAGCCCTGGCCCAGCGAAAGTACGCCAATCGCCAGAAGCGCAAACCGACCGGCGCGGCCGAAATGGGCCTTGCGCAGGCCGACGACGGCGTGGACGCCTTGCAGCAAGTGATGGGGGATGAACCTTCGCCCGACCTGGCCGCCCAAATGGCCGAAGACTGCCGCCGGTTGATGGATCAACTGGACGACCCGCAGTTGCGCAAGGTCACCCAATGGAAGCTCGAAGGATACACCAACCAGGAAATTGCGGGCCGCATGGGCACGGTGGTCCGCACCGTCGAACGCAAGCTCCAGCGTATCCGCCTGATATGGTCGACGGCCCTGGAGGTCCAGGAATTGTAGCGGCCCCGGCGCTGCGGCACGTCCTGGTTCTTAGGGCGCTAATCCCCGCACATTTCCACGGCCTGGTCCACCAGCGTTTCGATGGCGCGCCGGTACGGTTTGTGGCTGAGCGACTCGTCGTTGTGGCCGCCGGTCAGATCGCAAAACGCCTTGGGCTCCGGGGCCGCTTCGTACAACCGCCGGCTCATCTGATACGGGACGAACTCATCTTCCGGGCTGTGGGCAAACAGCTTGGGCACCGTGACGTGGCGTACCTCGTCCAGGGCATTGTAGGTTTCGGTCCGCAGCGCGCGGCGGATGATAAAGTCCGGATACCAGGTGACCCGCCGCGCCATTTCTTCCAAGCTGGTGAAGCCCGACTCGGCAATCAGCCCCGCCACTGCCGCGTTGGCCGCGACATGGATCGCGACGGCACTCCCCAGCGAACGGCCCCAGACGATGATCGGCCAGCGGTCATGGCCGGAGCTGACCAGCCAGGCGTGCGCGGCCAGGGCATCAGCATAGATGCCTACCTGGTGCGGCCGGCCGGCGCTGCGGCCATATCCGCGGTAGTCGAACAACCAAAAATTGCAGCGCAGGTACTCCAGCGCCGCGGCGATGGGCGCCCAACTGGCCACATTCTCACCGTTGGCATGGCAGATCATGATGGTCGCCCTGGCAGCGGGATGCGGAATCCACCAACCGGTCAGCGCGCAACCATCGCCGCTGCTGAAACGAATATCTTCATACGCCGTGCCGAACTCGTCCGGCGTGGCGTCAATCGTCCGTAACGCTGGATAGATGAACTGTCGGGCAAGCCACTGGAACATAGGGTGACAAAGTATCAATAGATCGGATGTTTTTGATGGTTGTGCCGCTAATGTCCATTTGTCGAACGATCGGTGCCGCAAGACTTTCGTATTCCATCGCAATTGGCCACATTTC
>CAZEEG010000045.1:0-42778 GCA_964511065.1 uncultured Pirellulales bacterium
CAAGACTTTCGTATTCCATCGCAATTGGCCACATTTCGGAGGGCCAGCACGAAAGCGAGCGGGTATTAGCTGCGCAGGAAGCAATACATACTGGCAACAGCGCACGGCTCGCGGAACCATGGCACAAGACCGCTGGGGGTCCATTACCTGTGCGCTGGCACCGCTTGATGTTCGTTGAGACAAGCGTCGTCCACCGGATAATTACGAAAGCTAACGGAGTAATGGTCATCGAACCAGGCGGCGATCTCAGTCTCGCGGTCGCGATCGTAGTCCGCCGCGACGTGCAGCAGCTTACCATCGACCGGGGCGCGCAACTCTCCGTTCTCGACAATCACCCGGCCGGATTTGATCACATACTTCGGCAATTCAAACATTTTCTCAATATCATCATCCGGATCATAAAGGGTAATATCGGCATCCGCGCCGGCGCCCAGATGGCCCTTGTGGGGTAATCCTAAAATCCGCGCCGGTCCCGAGCGTGTGATAATACAGATTTCGCTCAATGTATATTCGCGATCCAGTTCGGCCAGGATGCTGCGCCGCCGCAAGCCGGCAGGGCAGGTTTTCAATACGTCCTGCCGGTAGCTGCGGTCCATCAACAACTTGATAATCTGCGGATAGGCGAGAAACGAGCCGCCGTTGGGATGGTCGGTGCTCATGACCACCCGCCAGGGATCATCGACCAGTAAATACCACTCCAGGCCAATCGCCCATTGCAGGGCGTGCACGAGGTTCTTGTTCTTGTACTCAATGGGGGAGATGCCGCAACCGGCCTCCAGTTCCACGTCGCTGCTGAACCATTTCCCTCCGTGCAACCGGTGCAGGTAATAACCCAGCGGGCCGTCGCCGGTCATGCTGGTGGTGGAATCAAACATGACCTGGCCCACGTCCACGGTCAGGTTGGGATGGCTGTTGACGTAGTCGGCCAGCGGTTGTACTTGCGAACGGAAAGTGTCCTCATCGCCCTGGCCGCCGCCGTAACTGTGAAACTGAATGTGGGTCAGGTGGGCGCGGCGGCCTTCCAGCGCTTCCATCGTCTGGAGCGTGGTAGACCAATTGCCGGGCAGCCCCAGGTTGTTGGCGTGAATGTGAAGGGGGTGAGGCAACCCTAGCCGCGCGGCGGCCTCGGCGATCGCCGTGATGATCTGCCGGGGTGAAACCTCGAAATGCCCGAGCGTATCGTCCAGGCCGGTCATGTTGCCGGCCTGCTTCTGCTTCCAGGCTTCGACCCCGGCTGGATTGACCAGCTTGGGGGCGTATGCCTTGGCCGCGCCCAGCAGCCAGGCCACGAAGCTCTCGATACGGCCGGGCTCGCCCTGGCGTATTGCTTCCATGATGTAATGGTTGTTGCCCATCAGCACGTAGAACCCCTTGTCGATGCAGGGGGTGTCGGCCAGTTCTTCGTGAACGTGCCGGGCCGCCAGCGGTGGGATGGCCGCATCAAACGCCGTGGTGTACCCCAGGCCGGCATACTTGTATCCGGTGACGAACGTGCTGGGCACGCTGCCGATGGTGCCGCTGCGGGTTCGCTCGCCGCGGGCGATGCCGCCGTGGGGGCGCTTGTCCTCGGGCCGCATCTTGCGGGCCGTGTTGACCTTGGGACCGGCGATGTGGCAGTGCATATCCACGCCACCAGGCATCACCACCAGCCCTGCTGCGTCGAGGGTGCGGTCGGGCCGGATGGCCGGATCGCTGGGCGGCTCGATGATGCGGCCATCGCGCACCCACAGATCGCATACCACGCCCCCCAGGCCGTTGGCGGGATCGTAGACCGTTCCGCCGGAAATCTTGAATAGTGACACGCGATGCTTACTTTCCACATCGGAACCAGGGATAATCGCCCTGCCGTGCCTCGTGTCTTCTGCGGAGGCCGGCATGCACCCAGCTTAGCCGATGGGCCAAGCCGACGCGAAGCCCACCCGCGCGTGCATGGAAGCGCGCGTGCATTGGACGAGCCATGCACGTGACTGGGCGTGTTCCGTTGATGGGCCGTTTGCGGTTGCGATCACCAAGCAATTTGCATCGAGGGGGTGCTGATGAAGAAACTCATCAAGGAGGTGGTCCTGGGCGTGGTAGCGACAGGGGTCACAGCGGTACTGGGTATGGCAGCAGGGGCGCTCCTGAAACTGCCACCTTGGATCTGGATTCCAGCGACCGGCCTGGCCGTGCTGGTGACGGTGCCGATTGTATTTTGGCGGGTCTTGCCGCAACGTCGTTCGCCGTACCTGGCGCTTTCCCGCAAGAAGGCCAAACTGATCTATTCCGAGCATTACCGCGATGGCTCGGTGTTGACGTTCCGCCTGCCGGGCTCCTCCAAAGTGGAGCAATTGCCGCTGGTGGTCGAAGCGATGGCCAACCCATCTGCGGCGGTCGAGGCGGGTCAGCCGGCAACACGCATTTGCGGCGCCTGGCACAGCAACGCCCAGGACTGTTGGAACGCCTTGGATCGCGACCACCATTACCAGACCGCATTGCAGCGTTACCTGGCGGTCAACAAGCGGGCCGTCAACGGGCATATGCTTCGCGTGATGGGGGTGGATGTCGCGCCCGATCGGTCCGTGGTGACCTGCCACCTGATGCGCAGTCGGTACTTCTACACGGTTGCGACCAATCGGATGGCCGACCTGCGACTTCCGCCGCAGGTCGACGGCACACAGCCCACCATGCGCGAACTGTTCGAACCGGGGCCGCGTTTGCACTCGCTCTCCGAGGCGCGCGCCGGCAATCACCTGGGAGTGAACGTGATGGTCCTCACCCGAGACGGCCAATTGGTGTTTACGATTCGTCAGGCGGGCGGCGTGGCACATCGCATATCCGAGTGCGACTCCACCGGGTCCGGCGCGCTGGACTGGGAATTTGAATCCCGCTCGGGCGTATCCCATGCCATCTCCGATGGCGCCAAGCGCGAGTGCCGCCAGGAAATCGGCGATATCCCGCTGCATAACTTCCGCTTCCTGGGATTGTGCCGCGAACTGGAGCGCCTGGGCAAGCCCGACGCTTTCTTCTACGCCGAAACGCCTTACAACTTCACCGAAGTCGTGGAGGCCTGGCAGGAGAAACCCAGGGAATGGGCCGAAGGCACCCCTCTCGCCTACCCGTTCTCACCCGACGACCCGCTCCAGGGGAAGCGTCTGATGGAATTTCTGCGCAAACACCGATCGACTCCCTGGACACACACCATTCGCACGATTCGCAGCAATTTCTACGTGCTCTCGCTGGTGCTAGAGGCCCACTTGGCTTTGCTCGGCATTTACCTTGGCCTATTCGAAACCACGCCGTTTGAAGGCAATGCGGCACCCATTCCGTAATAGCGGCCCTGGGGCCGCGCACGCCTCAGGCGCTGGCTGAACGGCGAAAGGCGGCACTGTGTCGCGCTGTGCCAGCGGATCGGGCCCTATGGCTGCTCTTTCAGGCTTTCAAGATAGGATAGCAGGTCGGCCACTTCCTGGGCGGTCATGTCTCGCAGCAGCATCTCCGGCATGATCGACTTCTGCTGCGGGGCGAAGAATTCAACATCGTCGGCCGCGATGCGAACCAGCTTGTTCTCCGGCGTTCGCAGGACGATGGCGTCGTCGCCGCGCTGGACGAGCAGGCCCTGGTACACGAAGCCGTCGGCCGTTTCGACCACGTACGACACGTACTGGGGCTCGATCTTCTTGGATGGCTCGATCAGGCTTTCGAGCAACTCGCCGCGACTGCGCTTGGCCCCCAAACCATCGAAGTCGGGGCCCAGTTGCGTGCCTTGCCCTGCGGCACGATGGCAATTGCGGCACTGCAAGCCGGCCGATTTCAGGAACAGGTGTTGCCCTCGCTGGGCATCACCGGTTAAGGCCAAGATTTCGTCGGGCCGGATGTCGGTCCCCAGGCGGGGCACACGCTGCGACTCGGGCACGAACCTTTCAAACAGGTCGCGGATCGTCACGTCGTGGTGTGCCAGCGCGGCCGCCACGACCTCGTCGGCCGCCTCGAAACGGTCCAGCGCCATCAACGCCCGCAGCGCGCCGCTGGGCGTGGACAACAATTCCTGAATCGCGGTTTCGCGGCCGGGTCCGCGCTTGAGCGCCTTGACCAATAATGCCTGCTCGTGCTGCTGGCGCGAAGCGACCGAGGACGGTTCTTCGGGCGCCGTCTTGGGCAAGGCCGTGGCATCCAGCGCAGCGATCCAATCGTGGATCAGCCGGATTCCGGCGGTATCGACCACGCTGGAACCGAAGTGCGGCATCCGCCCTCGGCCAAGCTTGGCCATGCGGTACAACAACAGCGAGCGGTATGGGTCGCCCGGCGCAACGAGGGCCGCCGCGTGGATTCCGAAAGTACCTTGCGTGGGCCGCCCGCCAATGAGGTTGGTGCGCGAAAGCGGAAAGGTGAACTGCACATCGAAGGCCGCCGTTCCGCCGCCGCCGCGGCGATGGCAATGGCCGCAGTTCACGTGCAGGTACGATCGCGCCCGGGCGTCCAGGTCGGCGCTGGTATCGTGCGGATCGACCAGCACCGGATGATCGTCGGGCACGGGTTGCTCAAACAGGCCGATGTGCGATAGCGCGCGGAGTTGATTGTCGATCGTGGTCTTGCCTTCCGAGGCATTACCGGTCGCCGGGTAGGCGAAATCGCGGTCGAGTTGCTCGGGCACAAAGCCGTGGATGGTGCCCGCCCGCGTGGTATGGCACAGGATGCATTCGGCTCGGCTGGCGTGCCGCCAGGACTGTTGGCGTTTGCCGCCGGGCGCGGCGGGGTCTTCGATGGTCAGCGTTTGCTGGCTGGCCTGCGGCCCGGCCAGCGTGGCGTCGGTCTGCTGATGGTTCCAGATATAGTTGTAGGCTTTCCAGGTATCGCCATCGCGGTGCAGAATCTGTGTCTCCAGGCGGTACTGGTCTGCCGGATCATCTGAAAGCGCGATCCAAACCGTGCGGCCCAGCACGGCATCGCTCGGGTACTTCCAGGCCCCGCGAATGTCGCCGATCTGCACGTTGTGTGTCTCGTGAACGCCCAGGGCGGCGGTGCCCGGCACGCCGATGAACCGCGTGGCCTGGGTGCCGTCGGCCCAAAGCGGTACGTTCACATCGTAGGGAATCACGCCGGGCGCCAGCTCATGGCGGGCGACATCGGCAAACAGGCCCGTTTCCGAAAGCCGGGTGGGAAAGCTGCTGTTGGCGTCCTTACGGGGATTCTCTACCAGGCGGTGGATCGATCCGTTGTACGCCACCACGTACAGTTCGCCGTAAGGGTCGGTACCAAAGCAGATGATGTCCTCTGTGGAATCGACCAGTTCCTGCTGCCAGGTGACTTTCTGGCCGTCGTGCTTGAGGCCCCAAATCTTGCCGGTGACGTAGTCGCCGTACACGTAAGCTCCGCGCAGGGCTTGCAGACGGTCGCCATGATAAACATGCCCACCGGTAATGGAGCGGGCTACCGTATGATCGTGGGCGGCGGTCGGCGGCAGAACGGGCGTGGGTCCGCGTTCCGCCTCGCGGCGCACCACTTGCTCGGCTTCCACCAGACTCCAACCGTAGTTACCGCCCCGCTCGATGCGGTAGATCATCTCCCACATCTCCCAGCCCACGTCGCCCACCCACAGGGCACCGGTCGCCGGATCGAAGCACATCCGCCAGGGATTCCGCAGCCCGTAGGCCCACACTTCACCCCGGGCGCCTTCCACGTTCACAAACGGGTTGTCGTCGGGAATTGCATACGGCAGACCGTTCTGCCGGCGGTCGACATCGATGCGCAGGATCGAAGCCAGCAAGTCGTCGATCCGCTGGCCGGTATTCTGGGCGTCGGGTGGAAAGGGCGAGGAACCGTCGCCCGTCGAAATGTACAGGCAGCCATCGGGGCCAAACTTCAGGCAGCCACCGTTATGGCCCCCGCAGTACCAGGTGAGCAGCAACTCTTCGCTGGCCGGGTCGATCCGGGGTGCCTCCTCCGGCGAAGCCGGCAACACCTTGAACCGCGAGACGCGCGAGCCCTCGGGATTGCCGTCATCCAGCACGTAGCACAGGAAAATCTCGCGGTTCTGCACAAAGCGAGGGTGAAAGGCAATGCCATATGCGCGGCGGAACTTGGGGATCGTCGCCAGATCGAACATCAGCTCCGGTTGTGGCTGCTCATCGCGAGGGTCGAACGAGAAAATCTTGCCGCGCAGTTCCATCAGAAACAGCCGCGGCGAACCGGGGCGAGTGACCAGGCTCACCGGCTGATCGAAGGTCAATTGCGGAAAAACCCGCTCCAGCAGGTAAGGCGAGGGCGGTTCAGGCGAACCGGTGAGCCGCGACGTCGTCCACGGGATTCGCTTGGGCAACCCAAACGGCTTGAGGCCGCCGGTGGAATCTTCACCAGGATCAGGAGCGGCCACGGGTGGTTCGCCGGCAACCGCGTTGGCTTCCACCAGCGCGGCGGCAGCGATGGCCCCGCCCAGGCAAACGGCAAGAAGTACCCAATGGCGTGCAGACGGAGAGAGTGTCAACATTGGCTGCGGCCGCTCGGCTGGGACGAGCTCTAGAAATCAGAAAAATCAAAAAGATGGGCGGAGGGATGCCGGAACGCGGACCGCGGGGCCATGTCCCCCCCAGAACGCGCTCCAAGCTCCCCCCCACTGTGGAGTGTGGCAACGGCGCCGTCAAGCGCTGGCTGCTTCCCCGCTCCCTCAGGTACCACGCGCCCGGCGTGCAGGTGGGTCGCTGCCGATGGCGCGAGCGATTGGCGAGGGCCGTTGGTTGCCGTGGCCATCGTTCAACAACACCGGGGGCGTACTTGACTGGTCCCCGGCCTGCAACGCCTTGCATCTCGCCACTGATGGCTCACCGCGGGCCATCAACCCTGGAACACTGGAACGCATCGGCCCGCGCGGCTGGATTGTCAGCCGGACGTATGCTGCGGTAGACTTAAGTGTTTACGTCTTGGAAGTCGTCTTCTTGGGGAACGGGATGTCGCCCCGCCGGCCGTCCCTCCCGGTGGTTGATCCATGTTTGAATCGCTGCAATCGAATTTGAAGCAGGCCCTGCGGACCATTACGGGCCAGGCCCGGCTGACCGAAGCCAACATGCGGGAGGGTCTGCAATTAGTGCGGCAGGCCCTGCTCGAGGCCGACGTGAGCTTCCCCGTCGTCCGCGAGTTCATGGAGCGGGTTTCCAAGAAGGCGCTCGGCCAGGACGTGCTCCAGTCGCTCAAGGCCGGCGACATGGTGCTGCACATCGTGTACGAGGAACTCGTCGAACTGATGAGTCCCGCCGATCCGTCGCTGCACCTCCGCGACTTCACCGTCATCATGATGTGCGGCCTGCAGGGCTCGGGTAAGACCACCACCTGCGGCAAGCTCGCCCGCATGCTCCTGCAATCGGGCCGCAAGCCGATGCTGGTGGCCGCGGACCTCCAGCGGCCCGCCGCCATCCACCAGTTGCAGGTGCTCGGCGAGCACGTGGGCGTGCCGGTGTTTGCCGATACGGCCAGCAAAGATCCGGTGGACGTATGCTCGCGGGCCATTCGCGAAGCCAAGGCCCAGGGCTGCGATGTGGTGATCCTCGATACGGCCGGCCGGTTGCACATCGACGACGAGTTGATGGGCCAGTTGCGCCGCATCGACGCCAAGGTTCAGCCGCACCAGTGCTACCTGGTGGTCGACGGGATGACCGGTCAGGACGCCGTTAACAGCGCCAAGGCATTTAACGAAGCACTGGAACTGGACGGGGTGATCCTCACCAAGCTCGACGGCGACGCCCGCGGCGGCGCGGTGCTCAGCGTGAGGGCCGTAACGGGCGTACCCATCAAGTTCCTGGGGACCGGCGAGCACCTCCAGGACCTGGAACCGTTCCGGCCCGACGGCATGGCCAGCCGCATCCTCGGCGGCGGCGACATGCTCGAAGTCATCCGCCGCGCGCAGTCGGAAATCGACCAGGAGGAGATGCGCCGCCAGGAAGAGGCGCTGGCCAAGGGCGAGTTCACGCTCGACAACTTCCGCGACATGCTCCTGCAAACCACCAAGATGGGCCCGCTGGGCAAGATCCTGGGGTTGCTGCCGGGGATGGGCGCGGCGCGCGAAATGCTCCAGCAGGTCGATGCCGAACGCGATATCAAACGCCTGGTCGGCATCATCAACAGCATGACCCCCGAAGAGCGGCGGCAGCCCAAGCAATTGATCGATCAAAGCCGCCGCCGCCGCATCGCCGCCGGGGCCGGCGTTCAGCCGCACGAAGTCAACGAACTGGTGAAACAGTACGAACCCGTCCGCGACATGATGCAACGCATGGCTGGCATGGGTGTGCGCGATCGCATGAAGATGATGCGCGAAATGCAGCAGCAGATCGCCACCAATCCCGGCGGCGGCCTGGCCGCGGTGAAAAAAGGCACCGGCAAGCGCCTCTCGGCCGCCGAGAAGAAAAAGCTCAAGAAGGAACGCGAAAAGGAAATACGCCGCCTGCGCCGCGAAGCCAAGAACAAGAAGCGAGACAACGGCCAGCCTTAAGCGGCGTTTCTCACCACGCGGCCATTCGGCTGCGACTGCTGTACCGGCACCTGCAACGCGGCCGTGTTCAGCCCCGGCTTACCGCTGAAACCGGCCTTCGCGCCGCTGGTCGGCACCGCGCGGGACCGTCGTCCCTTCCCACTGCGATGAGGCGGCTACCGACGCCGAAGGACGCGGCTGCGAAACCACCTCGTTCTCGCCGGCAAAAGCGGCTTCCGCCCGCTGCGCTGCTCGATTCACCGCCACCACAAAACCGCGGCGGTCCTCGGGACTGATGTTCACCATCCGCTCGCTCCAGGCATGCAACAACTCGGGCCGCGATTCGGCCACGCGAGCCAGCTCGTTGAAAAACTTGGCCGTCTCCACAAAATTGGCGTCGGCCGACTTCACCAGCAGCGGGTGAAACGTCCTGGCCATCAGCTCCACGCCCGTATGATCGACCCGGAAAAACGCGTCCATCCGGCTGGTCACCACATAGCCGCCCGAGGGATTGCGGGCATAGCCGGAGCGAAGCAGGACCAGGCAACCGCCTTGGATGGGCTTACTGAATACGCCGCCTACGTAGGTGCCCACGGCGTAGATCACGTGCAGTTCGGGCGAGCTGTAGAGGAACTGGATATCGGTGACGGAACCTTCAGTATCTTGGCCGCGAAAGGTGCTGGGGCCGGTTCGCATCAGCGTCAGGTTGCTCACGCCCAGCGCCTTCCAGAGATCGACCATCACGTCGGGATGCTGGACCATGAACAAGTAGAAGTCGGGATCGCAGGGCATGATCTGCGGCGGCATCCGCCGAAACACGGTGACCTGATCCAGAACGGCGTCTACCTTACGGCGCGCATCGGGTGAAAGCTGGGCGTAGGGAATCGAGCGGATGGCGTCTTCGCGCGCTTCGCGGCTACTGGAGCCGGAAACGCCCTCGGCATGCACCGCCTGGGATAGGGCCAGCCAAAGCAAGCCGCCACAACACACGGCAAACGCGCGGCGCAGCGCGATCAGGCCAGACAACGCCCTCGGCATCGCTTCCCCCCCTCTGTCCACTCGTGCGCCATGGAGTCCTGTGGCCGCATGGCGCGGGTAGTTGAGCACGGTTGTTTGGCTGCGGAGCGCAGCAGCGACCGGTGGCAACATTCCCCCGCCGCCGTGGCACTGCCTGCTGCCGAGCCACCTACCAGATTCCTCCAATTTGACAGGGCTCCTCTCAGAGCCGCATGTCCTGGCAGGCTGTATCAGTTCCTCTGAATATTCGGCCGCGGCCGTGGTTGCCGTCCACCAAAGTTGGGAAATCGCTTTTCGCGTGGCCCTCCGTAGCGCGCAAGCTACTTACAGAACACGGTTTGCGGCGATGCGCACCTCTCGTTCGGGTGCCAGCAGTGCTAGCGCGTTTCTGGCAACTGCAATGCCACAAACTCACCCCAAACTACCCAGACCAGCCATCTGTGCCGCTCCCGCAGGAACCGGCGTTTACCGCGATCTCGCTAAACCCTTATCTAATACAGACTACGCACATTTTTGATTTTTACTTATTTACCCCTGCGGCACCTTTGCTAGATTCTCCCCCAAGCTACGGTCACCTTCGTGGTGGCCTTAGGAGTTGAATCCGCCTCCAGGATGATCAGCGGAGGCGGACCGTGTGGCGTAAGCCAATCCTCCATTCACGGAAGATGCTCCTCTGGCGGCGGCGCTTTCCCGGACGGAAGCCTCTCCGCCAAACCGTCGCCATGGCGCGCGGCGGATGCAGGCAGGTATGCCTGACTTTTCAGCCAGCCGAATTAGGGCACGTTGGACCGGTACTGCGGTTCGCTGCGCGCTCCGTTTCGCTTTCGGAGTGCAGACTTCGAGCGGTCGAGTCGTGCGCAGCCCCGTTTTGCAAGCGGCGATGATCGCCGGCGGTCCAGCGTGACCTGACGCAACGGCACCATGGGACTGACGACTCCAAACCGTGGAACCGCTCCCGGTGCGCGCCCCTGGGCCAGTGGCCTCCGCGCACTGCGTGTGTAGCGACTCCGCGTGTTTGTCTTGATGCCTCGCCTGCTTGGGCGGGCCGCGGCCAGCGGCACCGTGCGAGCTGCCGTGCGCGCTAACACCTGGATGGGCTCCATTCTTTGCCGCGCACCGCAAGCGGTATAAGCCGCAAACTTGGCGCATCCGCCACCGTGCCGCAATGCCGTTGCGCGCGACCGGTGCGGTATGACTCCGCGCTATAGCGCCACGCAAGGCATGCGGCCCTGCCTTGTCCCATGCGTGCCTGATTCTGGCTGGTAAAGCGGTTGGTCTGTTGGTGGCCCCCCTTCGGCGATTGCGCGGGGACCACAGGCCAGGGCCGCCGCTGGTGCCGCGCCTCGTTTGGCAACGTACCTCCCCCCTATGGAACGTATGCCGATCGAGTACCGCGACCCGTCCCACCACCACCAAAAATTCCAGTGCGATGAAAAGGAGAGCACAATGAACAAGCACCTAAGGAACATGCTGGCGCTTAGTTTCACGGTGATTCTGGCCAGCGGCCATGCCGCGCACGCGGAAGAGATCGCCCCGCAACGGTCGCCCGTCTTTCGCTTGATGGCGGCCGCGAAAGAACGCCAGTTCCGGGCGTACCTGCCGAAGATTCACGATGCCCCGGACGTGCAGCGACTCCTGGATGATCCCCGCTTGATCCTGTACACCGAGGCTGAGATGCCCCGGGTTTACCAGCTTTGGGACAACCAGCTTCAAGGCATCCACTCGGCGTACTACAACATCTCGGCCAACGGCAGCGAACCCTTTGGCAACGGCAATCGCGAGTTCCCCTGGGGCACGCCCGCCGGAACGCACCGCTCTCCACACGTGCGGTCGTTCCGCCTGCTTTGGCTGCCGTACGATTCCCAAGGGCAATTCAAGCCCATCGTCTGGTACCGCCGCCAGCTTAGCGGCGACGGCAGCCTGGGCTATGCCTGGACCTTCCCGGTAGGTGCCGTGGTAGGGGAAGTGCTTCAGCAGCGGGCATCCGACGGCCGCTACTACACCTTTGAACTGCGGCTACGGTATCGCGAGGTGGACGATTGGGCCGTGGACGTGTTCCGGCCCTTCCCCAAGGCCGAGCACCTGGCCGAGCGGGTGCGCGCCCTGCGGCCCGACTTTGCCGATGATCCCAAGCTGGCGGCCCTGGTGCAGCACCTGGAACAGCCCCGCAAACTGCCGAACATGACGCTGGTGGACCCGCATCCTCGCCGCTCGTTCCAACAGAAGATGGGCGTGGACGTACTGCCGCCGATCGACGACAGCCTGGTCATTGAACTGCTGACGAGCACGCCGTTCCGTTCGTCGCTTGGCGAAACATGGCGGTTCGGCACCGACGGCAATTACACGTTTGCTCCCACCACGCACGATGCCTTCCACGTGGTGCCGAAGAACTACGATGCCGGGTTTATCTCCGTGGACCGCCACTCGTGCGTGCGCTGCCACGAAACGGTGAACCAGCACGTGAACCAGTTCCAGGCCGGCCGCGACTGGTACGGCCGCATCCGCGGTTCCGACGGCATCTTTTCGTTCCACCCGTTCGCCCTATCGACGGTCGCCGGCAACGGCTTCGGCCGTGGCGTGGCCATGCGGCGCGACTTGCTCGAGGCCGGCATCCTGGCAGCCTTCAACGAGCAGCAGCACTCCCGCAGCGTATATCGCCGGATCAGCCACTTGAAGGAGTAGCGCGGCCGAGCGTACGCGGCGTCAGGCGCCCCCAATCCACCGGCCGAAGGGACGCGGCCGGTGGCCCGAGCGCGCGCCATCAGCCCTGCCAGGACCAGCTTTGCATCCGGCCATACCCGATCAGGTAATGTGCGCGCCGCGGGTTTCCACGTACACGGCGTAGATCGACGTGCTGGCTGTCATGAACAGCCGGTTGCGCTTGCTGCCGCCGAAGCACACGTTCGAGCAGATTTCCGGCAGGCGAATCTGGCCGATCCGTGTACCGTCCGGGGCAAAGATATGCACGCCGTCGTAACCGTCGCCCACCCAACCGGCTGAAGCCCAGATGTTGCCATCGACGTCGGCCCGGATGCCGTCGGCCATGCCGGCCACTTTTTCGAGCCAGGACGTACCATTTTCGGCCTTGCGCGTCAGTTCCATTTCCATGCTGGCGAACTCGCGGCCCTTGGCCAGTCTGGTGCCATCGACGACGTCCCAAACCTTGATGTTCTTCGACGCCTCAGGATAGTGGCTGGCCCCCGTATCGGCCACGTACAGCTTCTTATAGTCGGGCGAGAAGCACAGCCCATTGGGCTTGTAAATGTCTTCCGTGACCTTGGTCAGCTTGCCGGTGGAAACGTCCAGACGGTAGACGGCTTCTTTCTGGTATGGCTGCGGCGAGTCGTTCTTGGCCTTTTCGCCTTCATAGTTGAGCAGGCTGCCGTAGCCGGGATCGGTGAACCAGACCGCTCCATCGTCGGGATGAACCACCACATCGTTGGGCGCATTGAGCGGCTTGCCTTCAAACTTGTCGGCCAGCACGGTGATGGTGCCGTCGTACTCGTAGCGGACCACGCGGCGGTTGCCGTGCTCGCATGCGATCTGCCGGCCCTGGAAATCAAACGTGTTGCCGTTGCTGTTGCCAGCCGGGTGGCGAAACGTGCTGACGTGTCCATCGTCCTCCAACCAGCGAAGCTGCACGTTGTTGGGAATGTCGCTCCACAGCAGGTATTTGCCCACGCCGTTCCAGGCGGGGCCTTCCGCCCAGAGCATGTCTTTACTGTGATAGACGCGTTGGATCGGCGTGTTGCCGATTTTGTACCTGGCGAACCGCGGATCGAGCACCACGATATCTGGGTCCGGATAACGTACCGGCGGGGCGTCCTTGCCGTAATCGCGGCCCCACACCCGGGCAGTCGCCAGCGCTGCCGCCCCGGCAACGGCCGTGGTCAGGAAACCGCGTCGCCCTAACCGGCCCGGAGCCTCGTGCCCATCGGGCGTTGTTCCCGTTTCAGTTTGGTGTTGCTTGGAGAGGGCAGGGGAGGCGGCCTGAGGGCGCAGCGACATGTTGACAACTCCTGGAACCGGGCACGGTACGGAAACGGGCAATGGATAACGCTTCGCTGGCCCCATCGGCTCGGCCCATGCGAAGCGCGGCTTCAGGTCACCAGGATAATTGGCCGCAACCGCCGCCGCGAGCCTCTAGCCACGCTGCCAGCGCGGCTGCGGCCCCTGATACCGCGGGCGAAGTACCTGGCCCCTGCAACCCGTCCGAGGACTGCGCAAAAAATAGCATGCCAGAAATGGCAACGATCCTGCTCGGGATTTCCGCTTACGCGGCCCGGGCTGCGTTCCAGGCCGCGGTGGTGCGCTGCCAGAGCGTGGGAATGGTTTGGCCATGATCGCCGCAGAAGTAGTAACTGCGGCCGCCATCGGCCACGGTGCGCACCAGAATCGTTTTCCAGGGCCGGTAGTAGTAGAGCGGATGATCCTTGCCGGGCGGCCCCTCGCGGAAGCTCGGCGGCAGGTCCACCAGGTCGAACACTGCCGTGGCAAAGTCGCGAATCTGCCGGCCTTCCTGCCGGGCGACATTGCGGGCCATCGACAGGGCCTTCAGATACACCTCGGGCCCGGCCACCGCGGTGCCGATGTTCAGGTACACGCCGCCTTCGAGATTGGCCACCGATGCCGCGAACATCAGAAAATCGGTGTAGCTGGTGGCCCCCAGGGCGGCGCCATCGCAGTTGGCGTGGGCGTGGATAATGTCGCTGCCCACGCCCACATGCGAGGTGAACGGAATGCCGGCCCGCCAGCAGGCCGCAGCCAGGCTGACGTCGCGATGGGCGAACCGCTCGGCTTCGATCACACGGCCCACGCACTCACCCAGCCCTTCGCCGCGGGCGGCCCCTTCGCGGATGATGTCGTTCAGCCGACTGGTTTCCCGCCAGAGGCCGAACTGGCCCGCCTGGATCCACTTGGGCACGTTCTCGCTGGTGCCGCCGCCCAGGGCCAGTTCGAAATCGTGGATCACACCGGCCCCGTTGGTTGCCAGGTGGGTGATGAGGCTCCGCTCGATGAGGTCCACCAGAAACCGCGACAGCCCCAGCTTGATGGGGTGCCCACCCATCATCACGATCACCGGCGCCCCACGACGCCGGGCGGCAACAATCTCCTTGACGAGTTGACCGAACTCCGGATGGTGGAACGGCCGCGTGACCGGTTCCAGTGGCAGCACGGCATCGATGGTCAGATCGTGGCCGCGCTGGGCCAGAGCCTTCAGTTCAATCCGGCTGCGGTCAAACAGGGCGTAGCGGCTCACGGCGGCTCCTCGGCAGGATGGGGGGGCTTGGTGATCGCGAAATGCTTGGCAAGCGTGTGTGTGGGACCGCCCGCGCCCCCAAGGGCATTCAGAGGGGGCTCGTAGCCGTCAGCCCCCGGCAGTCGGACCGCCCGCGCCCCCAAGGGCATTCAAGCGGCCGCAAGCTACAATTACTTGCGGCGGCAAGCGGCGAAATGTAGCGAAAATGTGCGGCGCAGGTCTATGCTGAAATTGGTCCCGCCCGCCACTTGCAGGGGGGGCCATGCTCGATGGCCGCCGAAGCCTGAAGAACAGTCGCCCCGCCGGGTAATCGAAGGGGGGCCCAAGCGGCCGCCCCCTTTTTTGGGGAATAATCCGCCGCGGCAATCGCGAAGGTGAAATGGCAGGTTAGGAAAGAACGAAGCCGACGCTGGTGGGGGGTAAACTTTTTCGCCGGATTCTTGGTTTTCGGCTGAGATTCGGTTAGGCTGTGGCGGTAGACCGATTCTCCTCCAGGGATGTGCCCCCTCTGGCATTTCGGCTTCTTCGCTGGTAATCGTCTCCCGGTGGCCCCGGTGAATTCACAGCCCAAATTGCAGCAGGTCGTGGAGTATTTGCATGGCTGACCAGCCCCTCCCCCCCAATCAGGTTCCTCCCACCGCCAAGCGTAAAAACCTGCGGCGGGCAGCAGCCGAGGAGCCCACGGGTTCGGTATCGCGGGGTAATACGGAAGCACGTCCGGCAAAGCCAGTGCAGGGTGCCGCTAGTGCTGCCCCCGGGAAACCCTCCCCGGCTCAGGCGGCGCCCACCAAGGCTGCCGCGGCCAACGGTGCCACAACCAACGCCGCCACAACCAACGGTGCCAAGCCCAATGGGGCGAAGCCCAGTGGCGCTGCCGCCCACACGGCTGCCTCCACCGCGCAAGCCCAGCGGCCAGCGAATGCCGCCGCGCACAACGAGCCGAAATTCGGTGTTCGGGCAGACCTTGAAGAAATGGCCGAACAAGGCGCGTTCTTGTTGTGGCTAAAAGGGATGTTCAAGACATCGCCCGCCTGGCTGGCCAGCATGGTCGTCCATGCGGCGGTCCTGCTGGTGATGGCGTTGATCGTGATCAAGATCGAGCAGGATAACAGCCAGGAGTTGATCAGCGAGTCGCTCAACCAGGCCGACGAACCGCTCCAGGACATCCAGGAAGTCCAACTGGACGACGTGGAGCAGTTCGACCTGACCCAGGTTTCCGAATCCGTGGCGGCCGAAGCGTCACTCACTGAATTCACCAACGAAGACGCGATCTCCCAGGTTGTCGATACCTCGATGGCTACCCAAAATGTGGCCCTGCAAGAGTTCAGCGACCTCAAGGCCAATCCCTCCGACCTGCTGGCCGAGGTGGGCTCTTACATGGGCAGCGACGTCAGCGGCCGCGGTGATCCTAAGGCCAAGAAGGCCCTGCTGGCCCAGTACGGCGGCAACGAGGCCAGCGAGAAGGCTGTGGCCATGGCCCTGGAGTGGCTGGCCAACCATCAACTGCCAGATGGCAGTTGGAGCTTCGACCATCGCCTGGCGAATCATCCCAACGGCCTGAACCCGGGCAGCCTGGCCAACGCCCGCACCGCTTCCACCGGCATGGCGCTGCTGCCATTTTTAGGGGCCGGTATGACCCACAAGCAGGGCAAGTACAAACAGACCGTCCACAAGGGCCTGTACTATCTCTGCTCGCAAATGGAACCCAATGGCGCCCTCAACGCGGGCGGCGGGCGGATGTACGGCCATGGCCTGTGCGCGATCGCCCTGTGCGAGGCCTACGCCATGACCCAGGACAAATCGCTCCGTCCCTACGCTGAACTGAGCCTGCAATTCATCGTGATGGCCCAGGACCGGCAGGGCGGTGGCTGGCGGTACACGCCCGGCCAACCGGGCGATACCTCCGTGGTGGGCTGGCAGTTGATGGCCCTCAAGAGCGGCCACATGGGCTATCTCAAGGTGCCGCCGCAAGTGATTGCCGGCGTGAACAACTTCCTGAATACCGTCCAGTCCGATGGCGGCGCGGCCTACGGCTACACCGGCCCCGGACGCGGCCCCGCGACCTCGGCCATCGGCCTGTTGTGCCGCATGTACCTGGGCTGGGATCGTGAAAACCCGGCCCTGGAACGCGGCGCCCAGTTCCTCAGCAAGATGGGACCGCACAAGACCAACATGTACTTCAACTACTACGCCACGCAGGTTCTGCATCACTACGAAGGCGAGTTGTGGTACAAGTGGAACGAAGTCATGCGCGACCAACTGGTGAACACCCAGGTTAAGGACGGGCACGAAAAAGGTAGCTGGTTCTTCGACGGAGGCCACGGTGCCGAGCAGGGCGGCCGTCTGTACAGCACCGCCATGGCTGCCATGACGCTAGAGGTCTACTATCGGCACCTGCCGATTTACCGCAAGCAAAGCACTCAAGACTTTGCCAACTAGCCGGCTACACGCGTGAGACGCCGTCCGCGCTTCGCGGGCACTCGCCCCCCGGGAGCAGACGAACGCAGAAGAGACGGCACTCAGAAAAGACAGTGCACAAAAAACGACGCAGCCGGCCGGACTCCTCGCTGTCCGGCCGGCTGCTGTCGCGCGCAATGAAGGTTTTCCGTTGAGTTAGAGCCCGCACCCGGGGGGATAAGCATGGCTGGGGGGATGAGTTGGGGGGGGGCGATCAACCCAACTCACCCCCGCTTCCGATGCTCCCGCATCACCTCCTGGGGTTACTTGGTTTTTCGCAGCCAGCGGAGATAGGCTTCATCAGGACGGAAGTCGTCCTCATCCTGCTCGGGTACGTGGACCACTTCGCCTTCCCACTGAAAGCCGTACGGGTGCAGGTCCGCCGGCGCGGCCAAGGGATCGCAGAACTCGGCTTCGTCGCCCGGATGCGGCTGGTGCGGTTGCCGCTCCAGCGAGAACTCCACGCGGTCGCGGTCCAATTCCCGGCGATGCACGTAGGTATCGCGGGCCTCGCGACGGGTCTGGAGGTCGCGGGCGACCTCGTTCTGGCACCGCTCAATCAACTTCACGATATACGGATCCGCCCACGGCAGCAGGTCCTTCGCCCGGCGGGGACGATCCGTTTCGTCTTGAACCGGCCAGGGCCGATCGGTCTTCAGCTCGTACCGCTCCACCTTGACCTCATCCTGCATGGCAGGATTGGCAGGCATACGGACGATCACGCAGCGGACCTTGCGACGGGACATGGCGGATTCCTTGTTTCCTGAAAGTGGTTCCGGAAGATTCGTTTCCGGGTTGTTTGATTTGAACGGTTGGTCAGTAAAGCACCCCGCGTGCCAAAGCAGAAAGAATCATGGCCCCGGCCCTGCACTTCGTGGTGCAAGTCGTGTCGTTTAAGAGGGTTAGGTATCGGAACGCCTGTTCAGCTATCGCTGCTTCCTGGTCGCAAATCGATCCCGGGGGCGGTAAACGTTCCAAGGCCGCTGCAAAACTTGGAAACTGATCTTGACGCATCCGCTTGGAGTCGCGCAGCAGCTATTGGGGGTTTAAACGTCGCTGGCCTCGCCCGACCACAGGCAATCACTACCGCGGGTGCGGCTGTAGGCCGCCGCTGCACTCGGTCCACCTTGCGCGCGTTTCAAGAGGGGCGGGTCTTGGAACGCGTTCTCCCTTGCGTTCCATCCAGCTTGGATTGACGCCGCCATGGCCCCAAGCCATGCTGGAGGCGTCAGCAACTGCTGCCGCTACCTGGCCGAGCCTGGGCTGGGTGAGAGGCAGCTTTCTCTGCTATGCTTTGCGGCCGATCACGGCGCGGTACCTGCCCGCTAATCGCCGTGCCCGCGATGGTTGATTTACTTTGAGGCGTGTGCATCTTCGGGGTTAGCTCCAGTGCTTCGTGCCGAGGCTATATGATCGAGCAAGGGCCGGTTGCCCGGCATCGGGTCGGGCGTGTTTGTCTGGTCGCACTCACTGGATGGCTCGTCCTGCTGCCGCATGCCGGCAAGGTGTGGGCCGAGCCACCGCTGGAACTTGCCGAGGGCACCATCGACCGCGGCGAAACGCGTTCCGGCACTTCACAAGTTGAAAAGCTGCAGCGGCTCCTGGAACTGCTGGACGAGCACGATAGCGGCACGCAGGCCCCGTTGCCGCTGCCGCCGTCACCGCCTCAGCCCGGCCAGGCCCGGCATCGTTTGCGTCCGGCCGATGCCATTGCTCCGGAAGCGGCCGCGGGCTTTCTGCCGCTGCCACAAGATGCCGCCTTTCGTCTGCCGGCCGAGTTTGAACGACAGAAATCGTTGCTGCTATCGTGCCGCGAGCTGCTGACCGAGGTGCCCGACCTGTTTGCGGAGATCGTTCGCGAGACATCGGGCCGAGTGGCGATTGTGGCCCTGGTGAGCGACATCGACGAATACCGCCAGGCACGCGATATCCTGGTCCGGCGGCGCGTCCGCGGCAATCATGTTCGTTTTGTTACCTGCACGCACGACACCATGTGGTCGCGCGACTACGGGCCGTTCATCGTGCGGCACCGCGATGGTTCGGCGGCCGTGATTGATGCGGAGTACGATTTCAACCGCGGCAGCGACGACCTGGTTCCCGCCTTGCTCGCCCGGCACTTGGAGCTGCCGTTGGTCCAGGTGGCAATGCGGATCGAAGGCGGCAACCTGTTGAGTAATGGGCAAGGTCTGTGCATCGCCACCGAGGAACTGCTCAACGTCAACGCCGAGCGCGGCATGACCGAAGACGCCGCCGCCGAGGTGCTGCGAAGCTGCTTCGGCACAACCCAGCTTGTGCTGCTGGAACCGCTGGTTGGCGAGATGACCGGGCATGTCGACATGTTCGCCACGTTCACGGCGCCCGACACGGTCGTGGTCGGCTCCATCGCCAAGGCGACCGATCCGGTGAATGCGGCAATCCTGGATCGCAACGCGGCCAGACTGGCGGCCGTGCGAACCGCCCGGGGGCCGCTCAACGTGGTGCGGATTCCGATGGCGCCTCACGGCGATGGCGTGTGGCGAACGTACACCAATGTGATCTACGCCAACGGCCTGCTGTTAGTGCCGATCTATCCGGGGCTGGACGATGCCGGCCAGCGCCAGGCAATGCAGACGTATGCGAGGCTGCTGCCGGGCTGGCGGATCGTGGGCCTGGATGTGCGGGCATTGTGCGAATTGGGCGGTGCACTGCACTGCATTTCGATGAACCTCGGTCCCGCTCAGCCGCCGCGAACCCATCGACTGAACCGCCCGCGCCGCCGCGTCCCGCAGCAAGCCGGCCAGCGGCGGCCGAACGAAACGGAACTCCCGCCGTTCTCGGCCCTGGAACGGATTGCCCCGGATAACAATGGCCTGTCCAGGCGGGCCGTGTGGGCAGCAGTTCCCCGGTAACGTTGTTGCCGGTCCCGTTTCATTCCTCCGGGGTTGCCTGCGCCGGGCGCTGTTTCAACGTACGCGCCTGATGTATGTTGAAGGGCGCGCAGGAAGCGCTGCCGCGTGCAACCGCGCGCCGCAGGTCCCTTGAGTCTGCAAGCCGCGCTGGGCAGGCGCGCCATCGGCGCACGTGGCTGGCGGGGGGCTCTCTGGCGAGGACCGTTTCTGTTACGTTTTCGATCAACCGTGGAGGTCATCGCGTGTTGTGGTCTGATACTGAGATTGTCGCCGAGTACCGCCGCCGGACTCCCCGTTCCGCCGAATTAGCGGCCCAGGCTGCCGAGGTCTTTCCCAGTGGGATCACGCACGACGGCCGCCACCTGGAACCCTACGGCATCTACGTGGAGCGTGCCCAGGGCAGCCGCAAGTGGGACGTGGACGGCCACGAGTACGTGGACTATGCCGGCGGGCACGGGGCGCTGCTCTTGGGCCACAACCATCCGGCCGTGACCGAGGCCGTGCGCCGGCAGCTTGAGCGAGGAACCCATTTCGGCAGCAATCAAGAACTGGAGATTCGCTGGGGGCAACTGGTGCAGAAGCTCGTCCCCTCGGCCGAGCGGGTGAGGTTTACCAGTTCCGGGACGGAAGCCACGCTGCTGGCTCTGCGGTTGGCTCGGGCGTACACCGGCCGGCCGAAGATCGTGCGGTTTGCCGGCCATTTCCACGGCTGGCACGACCACATGGCCTTTGGTGTTTCGTCGCACTTCGATGGTACGCCCAGCCCTGGTGTCGTGACCGGTATCGCCAGCGAAGTGATCCTGGCACCGCCGGGCGATATGGACGCCGTCCGCCAGGTGCTCCAGGAGCACGGCTCGGAGATTGCCGCGGTGATCCTGGAACCAACCGGGGCAAGCTGGGGGCAGGTCCCGCTGCCGCCGGCCTTCCTCCAACAACTGCGCGAGGCCACCAGCCAGCATGGTGTCTTACTCATCTTCGACGAAGTCATCAGCGGCTTCCGCTGCTCGCCCGGCGGGGCGCAAGCCGTATACGGCATCACGCCCGACTTGACCACGCTGGCCAAGATTCTCGCGGGCGGGTTGCCGGGCGGCGCCGTGGTTGGGCGGGCCGATATCATGGGCGGGCTGAGCTTTGCCAGCGAGCCGGGGCAACGCGAAAAAATCCCTCATCACGGCACGTTTAATGCCAATCCTCTCTCGGCGGCGGCCGGGATCGCAGCCTTGACGGTGGTTGCCGAAACCGATGCCTGCGAACAGGCCAACCAATACGCGGCCCAGTTGCGCGGGGCCATGCGCGACGTCATCGCGCAGGAAAGCGTGCCCTGGCTGGTCTATGGTTCGTTCTCGGGCTTTCACATCCTCCTGGGGCTGCCGGAACCGGCCGCGACCTACCAAGACGTGGAAAGCGGCAAATATTCGCCGCAGCAGATCAAGGCTCAACGGAATGCCGCGCTGGCCAACCAATTGCGGCTGGCCGCGCTGTGCGAAGGGGTCGATTTCTTCGGGTGGCCGGGCGGGCCGACTTCAGCCGTGCATACGGCCGACGACCTGGACCGGACCATTAAGGGTTTCCGCGGCGCCATTCGTCGCATCAAGCAATGCGGCCTGCTCGATGCTCAACACGCGTCGACGCCGGCCGCGCGTTAGCGTGCCATGGATCCAGCGAACTACCAGCAGATACAATCCATGATTGCCAACCAACTGCGTGCCCGAGGGATTACCTCGAAGCGTGTGTTGGCCGCCATGGAATCCGTTCCCCGGCATCTGTTCGTGCCTGAGCCGTTGCAAGCGGCGGCCTACGACGACCGGGCCCTGCCGATCGACTGCGAGCAGACCATCAGCCAGCCGTACATTGTCGGTCTGATGACGCAGGCCCTGGAACTCTCGGGCAGCGAACGGGTTCTGGAAATCGGAACCGGCAGCGGCTACCAGACCGCGATATTGAGCCGCCTGGCGGCCGAGGTTTACAGCATCGAGCGGCACGCGGAGCTATCGCAACAAGCCCAAGCGACGCTCCAGCAACTGGGCTGCGATAACGTTCACCTGCGGGTAGGCGATGGCACACAAGGCTGGCCGGAAGTAGCCCCCTTTGACCGCATCATTGTGACCGCCGCGGCCGTCAAATGCCCTCCCGCGCTGCTGGAACAGCTAGGCGACCCGGGCCGCCTGGTCATTCCGCTGGGCCCCCAAGCGCAGCAGGAACTGGTCGCCATCGTGCGATACGGCGGCAAGGATTACACGATCTCGCTGTGCCCTTGCCGGTTCGTGCCGCTGATCGGGGACGAAGACTCGTAGGTCAGGCACTGCCTGACGGCACCGCAATCCAGGGTCATTGCAACCTGGCTATACTTGTGGATCACCATTAAACGCGGTCATGCATCGTGCATCAGCGCCATGCGCGGCCGGTGGAACCGGCCCTACGGGTGCAGCACGCTGGTTCATGGTAGATCGCCATCGAACGCGGTCATTCACCATCCATCACGCATGGCGCATCAGCGCATCAGCGGCCGGTGGAACCGGTCCTATCGGCCAAGGCTTGAGAGAGCCGCGGCACACGCGATCGGCATCGAACCTCTACCGATTGGAGCAGGCTTCTTCTTGCTGCTGTAGCAAGGCTTGCACGGTGGCCAGCAGCAAGCTGCGGTCGATCGGCTTGCTCAGGTATTCATCGCAGCCTGCGGCCAGGCACTTTTCGCGGTCGCCCGTCATGGCATGCGCGGTCAAGGCGATAATCGGCGTCTGGCAGCCCTCATCGCGAAGCCGCCGGGCGGCGCTGTAACCGTCGACCTCGGGCATCTGCATGTCCATCAGGATCAGATCGAAGGGTTTGCCCTGGGTTTCGCCCTGGCGAATCTTCTCGATGGCGATACGACCGTTTTCGGCAACGGCCACCTCATAACCGGCCTTCCGCAACACCAGCCCAATCAGCCGCTGGTTGTCCACTCCGTCCTCGGCCAGCAGGATCGTCCCTTTGCTGGGGCCGATCTGCGGTGCCGCCTCCAGCGGCAAGGCGGGCAAGTCGTGGTCAACCTCCAGGGCGGCGGGGCGGGCAACATCGGCTGGGAAGTGCCGCTGGTCCAGCGGCACGGCCGGCCCCGCGTCGAGCCGCACCGTGAACCGGCTGCCGCGTGCCATTTCGCTCTCGACCGTGATCGTGCCGCCCAGCAAATCGACCAGCCGCTTGGAGATGGTCAGTCCCAGCCCCGTTCCGCCAAAGCGGCGCGTGGTGGAAGTATCGGCTTGCGAGAACGGGTGAAACAGCCGCCCTTGCTGCTCGCGCGAGATGCCGATGCCGGTGTCTTCGATGATGAACCTCAGGATGCCGCGGCGGTTTTCGTCGTCGTAGCGTATGGAAACGGTTACCCGACCCTGTTCGGTGAACTTGATCGCGTTGCCCACCAGGTTCACCAGCACCTGGCGCAGCCGCACGGGATCGGTGTTTGCGCATTCGGGCAGCGGCGTGAGTGCCTGGATGCGCAGTTCAATCCCTTTCTGGTCGGCACGGACGCACATCAGGTCGCGCACCTCGTTAAGCAGCGGCCACAGCGGCACATCGACACGTTCGATCTCCATCCGCCCGGCTTCGATCTTGGAAAGGTCGAGGATGTCGTTGATGATGTCCAGCAGGTGCAGCCCGTTGCGGCGGATGGTCTGCAATGCGTCGCAGCGCGGGCGGCCCGTGGCTTCGTCCTGTTCGATCAGCAGGTCGGTATAGCCGAGGATCGCCGTCATCGGCGTGCGAATTTCGTGGCTCATGTTGGCGAGAAATTCGCTCTTGGCGGCCGTGGCCTGCTTGGCCGCGAGGGCCAACCGTTGGGTGTGTTCCAAGGCGGCGGCCAGTTGTCCGTTGGCCCGCTCCAATTCGTCCTTAGCGTCGCGAATCTCCTGCTCAACCCGCTTCTGCTCGCTGATATCGCTGGCCACGCCCATGTACCCTTGCACGGTCCCGTCTGCATCGGTTAAAGCCGAGAGCGAAAGCAGCACCGGGATTCGGGTGCCATCCTTGCGTATATAGGTCCAGTCCATTTGGTTGGCGGGCGTACTGAACAGGTAACTGAATAGTTCGTGAGGCGACGGGAAACGGGTTCCCGTCTCGTTGCTGATCGCTTGTGCGCGGGCGTGCAGCTCTTCGGGATCGTGGAACAACAGCGGCGTGCACTGGCCGATCACTTCATCGGCACTGTAGCCGAGCATGGCTTCTGCGGCCGGGTTGAAGATCTGGATAATGCCTTCGTTATCCGTCGAGATGATGGCGTGGCCGGCGTGCTGCAGGATGGCCTGAAGCCGGGCGGCCAGCTTGCGGTTGGCCTGTTCGGCTCGGCGGCGTTCGGTAATGTCGGTACGGATACTGACATAACCGAGCAACCGCCCTTGGGGATCGCTGAAAGCCGCATTGGTGGTTTGCAGCCAGTACAGCTCGCCGTTCTTGGAGCGGTTGCAGACTTCGCCGTGCCAGACCCCGTGCCGCGCCAGTGCCGAGTACATCTCCTTCCAGAACGACTTGGGATGCACGCCGGAACTGAGGATGCGGTGGTCTTGGCCCAGGATTTCGTGGTATTCGTAGCCGCTGACTTCGCAGAACTTGCGGTTCGCGTAGACGATTTTTCCTTGGGCGTTGGTTTCGCTGACAATGGCATGTTCGTCGAGCGCCTGCTTCTGCAGGGCCAACTCGCGCAGCGCAAGCTGCGCCCTGCGTTCGCTTTGCACCAGGCGGCGGAAGGTCTGCTCCAGGGCCTCGGCCAGCGAGCCGATTTCGTTGGGCGGCATATTCGGCAGCACCATCTCGCCGCTGGAGGAACTGCGCTGCTCCAGCGCCGCGGTGATGTTGGCCAACGGCGCCAACACGTGCCGGTTGAGCAGCATCCACGCCAACAGCCACAGCACCACGATCGTGGTCAGGGCCAGCAGGGTCCATACTGCGATGGACCGGAACACCCGTTCGGCCGCCGCTTGCGCATCGAACTTCACCAACACCGCGCCCGTTTCATAGGCGCCGCCGGAACTGGGCACGTGCAACGGGATGCTGTACTGGAACACACCCGACTGCTTGTCCACAAACTGCACGGAGTCATCCAGCCGCATCGCCTCGCGCAGTTGCCCGGCGATGGCGGCATCGGGCAGTTGGTCCACCAGGCGGCGCATCCAGCGGCGATCGGTACCGGCCAGCACGCGCGGCGGATCGCCAGATACCACCAGCACCGCAGCCACGCCTTCCTCGGCGGCCGTGGCATCCACGATCCGTTGCAAGTAGCTGGCGTGCGGCACCACGCCCGCCGCCGATTGGATCGATGTCGCCAGCATCCGCGCCTTGCCGCTGAGATGGTCCACCAGCATCTGCTTGTACAGGTGCGTGCCGATCCAGCTCACGGCGGAAAACAGCAACAGGCCCGTCGCCAACAGCGGAACCAGTACTTGCCGCCGCAGCGAAATGCGCGGCCTGCGGCTCAATGGCCGGCCCTGGACGGGATGCGGAGGATCGGCGGCAAATGCGCGTACCATAGGCGGCGACAATCACGGGGCTGAAGACTTCAACGGCAGGTCAACTTCCGCAGTGTCGGCGGCCACCCGATCCGGCGGCACCGCTTCGCTCGGCGGCCGAGCCTGTAGCACAAGCTGCAGGGGATGCCCCCAGTAGCAGGCCCCGGCTTCGACCTCGCCTTGCAACTGCCCGGTGTCTCGCAACACCTCGACCGATTGCTCCAGGATGTCTTGCAATCGCCCGCCTTCGAAGTACTCCTGCTGTTCGATCAGCGCGATCAATTCCAACTCGCGCTCCAGCACCATCTGGAGTTCTTCCACCGACATCTGAAGCGAGGGGGCCATGATCCGCGCGGCCTCTCTGGGCTGCTGCCGGGCGAAAGCCACGGCGCGCTCGAACGCCCGAATCAGCCCCGCAATTTCGTGCGAACGCGCCTGGGCAACGTCCGTTTCGACAAACAGCAGATCGAGCACTTGCTCCGGCATGCGGCGCGTGCTGTAGAGGACATGCGCCCCTGGAGTATCCAGCAGCGTATGGGAAACAGGCGGGTAGGCCATCACGGCGGCGAGAGCGCCTTGTTGGAAACGCTGCTGAAGTTCATGTTGATCGCAGGTGACCAGTTCGACTTCTCCGAGCGTCAGGCCTGCCTCGCGCAGGGCAATGGCCAGCACGAACAGCGACACCGAACCGGGCTCGCAACCGATGCGGCGGCCGGAAAGTTCGCGGACCGAGGAGATATCGGCCTGGGCCACCAAGGCATCGCCGCCGTGGGAGTAATCGGTAATGTGCACCGCGCACGGCCGATGGCCGTCGCGGTCGCGGATTTGCAGCAGTTCCACCTGCGTGCCGTACATGCCGTGCAGTTGATGGAGCAGGTACGCCCGCTGCGCGTCGGCCCGCGACGAGAACTCCAGCAACCGAACCTGGCAGCCTTCTTCTTCGAAGTACCCTAGCTCTTGCGCCAGATATACGTATGCATGGCCGGGCCAGGGTGTCACTCCAATCCGCAGCGGAGTCGGATCGGCCTGGTCGCAACCTGGGTGGGTAACGCCCAACACGACCAGCAGGGCGAGGGCCATGCCGTGCCACAGGTTGAACAACTGGCTGTACAACGAACACCCCCAAAACTTTGAAGCCATCCTCCAGGCCCGTGGCGACGCCCGGCACAGCAAGCCGCGGCAATGCGCCCGGAGATTCACTGCCCCCTCTGCCGGCCTGGCACACGCGGTGAGGCATTCTCTTCGAATAACTCTAGGCCACCGTGTGTTACATGGTGGGCCCCGTGTCGCCGCGGCCGCAATAAACCCGCTTCCTACCGGCACGGAGTAACCCAAACCACGGCCACAGCCGATGCAATCGCCACCATTGGCGCAGCCGCAACCATGTACGGCCACTGCCTGCTGCTCGGCAGATTGCGCGGCTTGAAACAGGGGGGGCAGAGAAGACGCTGAGCCAAGGCACTAGAAGATACCGCCGGCTCTCAACGCTTGCTTTCGGGCCTGCCGCGCTGATCCAATCGCGGGACGATGCGCCCGCCGCCGCGGCGGTCTTAGACTTCGGCCCCGAGAAATTCGGCCGGTACGACCCGCATCATTTCTTCGATGCTCGTATCGCCGCAGGCTACCCGTAACATACCTGCCCGGTAGAACTCCAGCATTCCTTCCTCGATGGCCACACGTTCGATCTCCCGGGAAAGCATCCCGGCGGCAATCGCGGCCCGGACTTGCCGGGTGACCGGCATCACTTCAAACAGGGCGGTCCGGCCGGCGTATTCTTCGAAGTTGCAGTTCTGGCAACCACGGGCCGAGTACAAGGCAGCCCGCTTGTCGTCGGGCATCAGCGGCTGGATCTCTTTGAAGGTTTCAGGGGCCTCGGAAAGATCGATCTCTTCGCGGCAGGCGGGGCACAGCGTGCGGATCAACCGTTGGGCCACCACGCCCCGCAGGCTGTTTGCCAGGAAGTAAGGGTTCACGTCGTAGGCCAACATGCTGTGGACCGCGGCGCCCGCCACGGGTGCGTGCAGGGTGGCCAGCACCAGGTGCCCGCTATTGGCCGCCCGAACCGCGGTTTGGGCCGTGATGGGGTCGCGGATCTCGCCCACCATGATGACATCCGGCGCCTGCCGCAGCACGCTCCGCAACAGCTCGGGAAAATCAACATTGATCTTGTAGTTGACCTGCGATTGCCGCACGCCTTCCAGCGCGTACTCGATCGGGTCTTCGATCGTGTTGATCTTGCGCTTGCCGTTGTTGAGATGCTCCAGGCAAGCATACAGCGTGGTGGTCTTGCCCGCGGAGGTTGGCCCCGTGACGAGAATCAAACCACCGGGGCTGTTGAGCATGCCCACCAGGGCCGAAAGCTGCCTGGGCAGCAGGCCCAGGTTCTCGAACTGGCGCAACTGCGCATCGCGCAGCAGCAGGCGAATGCTGAAATCCTCGCCGAACAAGGTGGGCAGGGTATTCACCCGCAGGTCCATCTTGCCCCGGCTGGTGGTGGTGACGATGCGGCCTTCTTGCGGCCTCCGCGATTCGTCGATGCTGATGTCGGCCAGCACCTTGATGTGGTTCATCACCCGCCGGCCAAAACCGCGGGGCACCCGGGCAAAGGAATGCACCATGCCCATCCGTCGCACCGAAACCTCTGTGTGGTTTTCCAGCGAGCTGAGGTACAGGTCGCTGGCTTTGAGCCGAGCGACCTGCTCGATCAACTCCTGGAAGGCGTCTTCGACCGGCCGATCTTCCCACCGCAGCGGTTCGAATGCGATTTCTTCGTTCATCACGAGTCCCCGGCCATTGCGCGAGCCGCGGCCAGATCGCTGGCGAGATAGAACACCCGGTCGAGCTTCAACACCCGCAACGTCTGGCACACCAGCGGCGAAGCACTATGCAGCACGAGTTTTCCGCCGGCCTCGCGAAATCGCTTATGACAACGCAGCAGCCAATTCACCCCCGAAGAATCGACGAAGTTTGAGCCCTCGAGCCCCAACAGTACCCTCTTGCTGTAGATGTGTTCGCCCAAGACTTGAGCGAGTGGCTCGCGCGTGGGGTCGAACCGATCTTGCGAGATGCTCCCTTCTGTCTGGCAGCGGATGCAGCAGTCGTCTTCGCCAAGAAATTTCACACGCATGAACAACACTCCAACCCGGCCGCATCCAGCGCAGGTCAATACAGGCAGACCCGCGCTCACGACCCGTTGCTGTTACGGTACCCGCACGCCCGCACCGCCGCAAGCGCGCGTACCTGCGATCCCGTTGTGCCGCTCGACCGTTGGTGCCACCGCGCTGCGAGCCGTGGCCTTAACCGCTCGTGCCACGGCTCGGCGCGCTGTGCTTGCTGCGACGGCGCGGCTATGCCTGCTGAATCGGTGAGGCCGCGCAAGGCACCCAGCCCCCCAGGCATCCGTTACTCGGTACCACCGATCCGCATGCCCTGGGATACGAACCCTGCGGCTACGTGTTCAGCCCGCCGAACCGGCGGTTGCGTTGCGCGTAGGCCTGGAACGCTTCGTGCAGTTCGGCGATTCCGAATTCCGGCCAACAGCGCTGGGTGACCCAAATCTCGGCATAGCTGATCTGCCACAGCAGAAAATTGCTGACCCGCATCTCGCCCGCGGTACGGATCAGCAGGTCGGGGTCGGGCATGCCGGCGGTGTAGAGAAAGTCGGCCACGGTGGTTTCGTCAATATCCTCCGGGGCCAGCGTGCCGGCTTGCACATGGGCGGCGATGGCCCGCATGGCGTCGGCCAATTCGCCGCGTCCGCCGTAATTGACGGCCAGGCATAGCCGCGTGCCGGCGTTGTCCTGACTCATCCGAATGGTCTTGTCCATCTGCTGCTGGACGGCGGCGGGGATACCTTCGCGGCGGCCGATCACCTCCAGGCGAATATTCTGCTCCAGAATCGTCGCCCGTTCCTCAATCAAGTACTGCTCCAGCAGTTGCATCAGGAAATCGAGCTCGGCCTGGGGGCGCTTCCAGTTTTCGCTGGAGAGGCAATACAGCGTGAGCTGCTGGATCCCCAACCGGGTGCATTCCTCCGTAATGGCCCGCACGCTGGCCACGCCGCGGCGATGGCCCTCGGCCCGGGGATACCCGCGTTGTTGCGCCCAGCGGCCGTTACCGTCCATAATCACGGCGACATGGCCCGGCAATCGCTCGGGCGGGATGTCGAGCGAAGGCTGCGGCTGAAATTGGGTGACAGTTGCCATGGCGATCCGTCCTGGAAAGCTCAATCAGCAGAACCATTCATCGGCAACACCGGCTCATCCGTGACAGGCAGGCGGACGCGAGCGGCTGCTACCGGGACTAAGGGCGTTGTGCGGCGCCCTTCTCCCTTCATCCTGCTGCGCTGGTCCGCCGCAGGCAAGTGCAGTTACCGCAAGTTTGCCCCCCGCGCTAGGCGGTCGGCACGTGGATCGTCTGCTCGCGATCCGGCCCCACTGACACCAATTCCAACCTCGGACCCACCAACTCGCGAATCCGTTCAACATATTGCCGCGCGGCCTCGGGCAGTTTTGCATACTCGCGAATGTGGGTGATTTCCTGCTTCCAGCCCGGCAACGTCTCGTAGACGGGGCGGGCCTTCGCCAGGTCTTCGGCATGGCTGGGGAACACGGTCGTGGTCTTGCCGTCGATCTCGTAGGCCGTGCAGATGGAAAGTTCGTCCAGTTCGCTCAGCACGTCCAGCAGCGCCACGGCGATCGAATTGACGCCGCCCAGCCGCGCCGTGTAGCGCACGGCCACGGCATCGAACCACCCGCACCGCCGCGGCCGCCGCGTCACGGTACCGTATTCGTTGCCCCGGTCGCGGAGGTGCTGGCCGGTCTCATTGTCCAACTCGGTGGGGAACGGTCCGCCGCCAACCCGCGTGGTATACGCCTTGACGACACCGATGATCCGTTCCAAGTAACGGCCAGGAACACCCGCCCCGGAACTGATCCCCACACCCGAACTGTTGCTGCTGGTGACGTAAGGGTACGTGCCGTGATCGACATCCAGCAGCGACCCTTGAGCGCCTTCAAACAGCACGCGGCGGCCCGACTCCAGCGATGACAGCAAGAACTCGGTCGTATCGGCCACGAACGGGCGCAGCCGCTCGGCGAAGCCGCTGTAATCGCGGTAGATGGTTTCGGCATCCAGCGGTTGGAAGTTGCCGTCGCCCAGGGCGGCCAGCGTAGGGTTCTTGCTGGCCACGATCCGCTCGACCTGTTTCTTGAAGCCGGACCGGTACATGTCGCCCAGTCGAACGGCGTTGGTGCGGCCCACCTTGTCGCTATAGCAGGGACCAATGCCCCGCATCGTGGTGCCGATGCCTTCGGCATCGCACGCCCCCAGGTTGCGCAAACGCTCTTCTTCGAAGTGCCAAGGGAAGATGACGTGGGCGCGATCGCTAATCATCAGATTGCTGGCGACCTTCACGCCGCGCTGGAGCAGGCCGTCGATTTCACCCAGCAGGCTTTCGGGATTGAGGACCACCCCGCCGGTAATGACACACTGCACGCCCGGCGTGAGGATGCCGCTAGGCATCAACGAAAGCTTATACGTCTGACCTCCTGTCACCACGGTATGCCCGGCATTCGCACCGCCTTGATAGCGGGCGACGATGTCGTGCGACTCGGTGAGCAGGTCGACAATCTTGCCTTTGGCTTCGTCTCCCCATTGCAATCCAACGACGCAAGTCCCGGCCACGTAAGGGTTCCTCGAACAAGATGTCGCGCCAGGCGACAAGCAGGGGGGGGCTGGTATCAAAACATTGCGGGGGGCCGTTTCAGCCCCCCAATACATTGCACAGCGCGCAGTAAAACGAAGCTGCGCGGATACGCAGTTTCGTCAAACCACACCATGTCTAATTTCCAGTCACAGAATAGAGCGCCGAAGCCCCAAAGGTCAACCGGGGTGCGCTCCCGGGCAAGCGGGTGCTCACAGAGCCCGTGGCACCCGGGATTTCCCAGGTCCGGCTATTGCCAGGCGCGCGATGCGGGGTGTTGTGGGGGGCGTCGCACGCACCGATCCGGGAACCCCGTCAACAGGCGGCCGGTGAAACGGCCCTGCGGCACGGTAAGCCATGTTGCCGCCAGGGTGCCGCCAATGCTAGCCCCTTTCCTACCCGCCCTAAAGCGGATCGCTGCCCCCCAGAGGGTGCTAATCCTAACCAAATCGTCATTCGGGCCACTGAAATGCGTTCTCGCTGCTAGCCGATAAAATACCCAATTGGAACTATCTGCCTCACAGGAATAACGTGTGCGATGCATAACGATTGTTGCGCCGCCAATGTCCGGTCGTCGAACAATCGGCGACGCAATCTTTCCGTTTTCCAGCGCAAGTGGTCGTATTTCGGCGGGGCAGTACGAAAGAGAGCGAACATTAGCTGCGCAGGTGTCAATGCCAACCCTTGGCGCGCACTTTGGAGCACCGCCTGGTTGCTGGCGTTCAACGGAGCCTTGGCCGTAAACCTCGCGGCGGCGGCAACGCCTCAACCTGGAACGCCTCCCCAACCGGCGACGCCCACAGCATCGGGCCTGGTCGCAGCGGCCACCCTTCAACCACGGCTCCAGGCCGCTAGCGGCCCCGCGTCAAACCAGGCGGTGCCGCCGCCACGGCCCTGGCAATCGCCCCAGGTGGATCGTCTACCGCCGCTCGACATGCCAGCGGCCGTAGCGCCTCATGCGTCCATGGCCGTACCACCGCGCGCGTCAGCGCTCATGCCGCCTCACTCGGCAATGGCCGCGCCGCCTCGCGCGCCGGCGCCCACGCCCGCGGTGGAGTTCCCGCCGCCTCCTTACCCAACCTATCAGCCGCATGGTAGCCCCGAGCCCGTCCGCACCGAGCCGGCGGTTCAGTCGCCGGGCCGCAAGGGAGGCGAAGGCATCGAAGTCTCCGGATACCTGCGCAACTGGTCGACGAACCTCCATCTGGCTGACGACGAGAGCGATTCCCAAGAGCAGCCCGATTGCAACAAAGAAGACAAGAGCAAGACCGAACCCAAGTGCGAGCAGTGCGGCGAGAAGTCCAGCGACAAGAAGTGCAGTTGCAGCGAAAGCTCAAAATATCCGACGATCGTGGTCACCGGCTTTTTTCAGGCCGACGCACTGTGGTTCTCCCAGGACGCGGCGAATCGGGCAGCCGTTTCCGACGTAGAAGACGTGGCCTCGTTTCGGCGGGCGCGGCTGGCCGTCAAGGGCAACGTGGCCGAGAACATCTCCTATATGACGGAGTACGATTTTGGCTTTCCCGGCCGCCCCAGTTTCATGGATATGTATGTGGACATCGGCGATCTGCCATGGGGGCACTTTCGGGTTGGGCTGTGGCGGCAACCCTTCAGCATGGAGGCCTTAGCCAGTGCCCGCGAGCTGACATTCTTTGAACGCGCCCTGCCGTTCGCCTTTGTCCCATTCCGCCAGCCCGGCGTGGGAATCTACGACACGGCACTCGATGAACGGATGACCTGGGCCGTGTCGGGGTACCGTTTCCGCGCCAACGACTTTGGCAATGTCTTTGGCGATCAAGGCTACGGGGTGTCCACCCGGGTGACAGGCTTGCTGCTGACGAATCCGGACTGCAATCGCAATACGCACGTTGGTTTCGGATACACGTGGAATGAGCCGTCGACCGGCATCACCGAGATTCGCACGCCGCCTGAAGTCGGGTTTACCCAACTGGACTTCGACGTGAACGATTTCCCGGTGCCGGCTTTTGTGGATACGGGCCCGATCCCCAGCAACAGCTACCAGGTGGTCGGTTTTGAACTGGCGCAATCGTTCGGTCCGCTGGTCTTACAGTCCGAACTGATGTATGCAACCGTGGGACAGCGCCATGGCCCGAACCCAACCTTCCCTGGCATGTATGTGCAGGCTTCGTACGTACTGACCGGCGAGCATCGCGAATACAACCGCAAGCAGGGCGTGTTCGGTGGCGTGGATCCGAAGGTGAACTTCGGCCGTGATGGCTGGGGTGCCTGGGAAGTTGCAAGCCGGTGGTCATACATCGACCTCACCGATGCCAACATTGAAGGTGGCCGGTTGGAAGACGTGACATTCGGCCTGAACTGGTATTTGAACCCCCATACGAAATTCCAGTTCAACTACATCCGCTCGTGGCTCGATAGCCCCATCAACGGTCCCAGCGCGTGCGACATCTTTGGCGTCCGGACGCAACTTGCGTTTTGAGATGCGGCGGCTACTCCGCCAGCGGCAACCGCACGGTGAACGACGTCCACTCACCGGGCACACTTGCGGCAGCGATGGTCCCGCCATGGGCTTCCACAATGGTCCGGCAGATGCTCAGGCCCAGGCCGGTCCCTCGCCGGCCCTGTTCGCGCTGCCGCGATTTGTTGCATAGGTAAAACCGCTCGAAGATTCGCGGCAGGTTTTCCGTAGGGATGCCCGGCCCCGTATTGCAAACCGACAGTACGGCTTGCCGCCCTTGTATATCGGCGACCAGCCGCACCTCGATCTGGCCGCCGCAGGGCGTGAACTTGATGGCGTTGTCGATCAGGTTGTTGAGCACTTGCCGCAGGTGATGCCGGTTCCCCTGTTCGACAACGGCAGGCTCGGTTTCCACATGCAGGGTCAGCCCGAGCGATTCCGCCGGAGCTTCAAACATATCGCACGATTGGGCGACAATCTCATGCAGCGCGACGCGTTCGCCATCGAGCCGTAGCCGCTCGGTTTCGCCTTCGGACAGCAGCAGAAGCTGGTTCACCAGGTATTCGAGCGTCGAACATTCTTCGATGACGTCGGCCAGGAATTGTTCGTACTCGCCCTGCGATCGGGCCGCGCCCAGAGCCACCTCCGCCGTGCTGCGAATGGCGGCGACGGGGGTCCGCAGTTCATGCGCGGCATTGGCCACGAAATCAACGCGGCGGTCCAAGTACGAGGCGATGCGATCGAGCAGGCCGTTAATCGTCTGGGCCAGTTGATCCAGTTCGTCGCCCGTCCCGCGCACCGGTAACCGGTTTGCCAGCCGCATGGGCCGCAGGTTCGAGGTGCGGCGGGTCATATCCCCCAGCACGTGGACCACGCGGCGAGTCAGCCAGTACCCCAGCGGCAGTGCTACCACCAGGGCGATTCCAGCCACCACCAGCGCCAGAAAGTCGACGCGGCGGATATCTTCTTCGAGCACGGCAAGCGGGATTCCGACCCGAACCAGCAGCCGCCGCCCCGACTGGTCGCCAACCACCCGCTGCGCAATCCGGTAGTTGCCAAACGGTGTCGGCGGCAAGTTGGTCTGCGGCAACTCAGGAGGGAGTTCCTCGGGCTGTTCGTCACTGGCCCAGACCGTGTAGCCGCCCTGGTCGAGCACGGTCGCGAACCGGCCGTGCCCATGCCGCTGCATCCACGACGGCGAACGTTGCACCGTCTGCAAGGTGAAGCTCTCACCATCGGCTTCGACATACTTGCTGAGGGCGTCCAGGTCGTCCAGCAGAAAGGTATCCAATTCGTGCAGCAGCGCGCTACGCACCCCGATATGCATGCCGGCCAAAGTCAATACGGCCGTCAGAATCACCACCGCCGCATTCCAGATCGTGAGGCGGAAGCTGATGGATCGCGCGAGTTGGCTAAGCCGTGCGAAAAACATACCCTCGGCCTCGCACGGTATGGATCAGCGCTCCTTCGTGGCCCCGGTCGAGCTTGCGGCGAAGGCGGTTGATATGGACGTCGATCACGTTGGTGATGCCCTGCCAGTCTTCACCCCAGATATGCTCATTAAGCATCTTGCGGGTGACCACGTGGCCGGCATGCCGCATCAAGAATTCAAGGATGCTGAACTCGGTGGGCGAGAGATCAATCTCGGCGCCGTCGCGAGTGACTTTGCGTGTGCTGAGGTCCAGGTCAATATCACCGATGCGGTACTTGGGCGATGGCCGGAAGGAAGCCCGGCGGCAGACGGCTTGTAACCGGGCGAGCAGTTCCGCGAAATCGAACGGCTTCACCAGGTAATCGTCGCCGCCCGATTGCAGCCCTCGCACCCGATCATCGACCGAACCCAAAGCGGTCAGGATCAGCACCGGGGTTTGATTGCCTTCGTCACGGATCGCCTGCACGAGGGTCAGGCCGTTGCGGTCGGGCAGCATCAGATCGAGTACGATGGCATCAAACTGCTGGGTGCGGGCCAGTTGCAATCCGCGCTGGCCGTCGAGGGCCCAGGTACATTCGTGCCCGGCTTCGACCAGTCCCTGCTTGAGCGCTTTGCCCAACCGCTGGTCGTCTTCCACCACCAATAACTCCATGGGTGTGCCTGTATGCATTTGCTGCTGCATCCGCCGGTTTGATGGCTCCCGCCAGTTTGATTCGCCCCCTTCTTTTACTGTAAATGCTTCCACAGCCTCTGCCGAGACAGAAACTACCTGGAAAACGCAGCACCGTGCGCGCCCCCCGCATGGCGCGCGACAGGGCCTCGAGTGTGCCCAAAGATACCAGGGCGCAAGCAAACTTTCGCACTATGGCCCGATGAAGAATCCGCAACCAGATGCGGCTTGGCGGCGGGCGGCCATCAAAGCTTCCAAGGCCCGGGCCACGCGGTAGGCAGCATCGCCGCGCCCCGAGGTTCGCATCGCGCGGGCCATAGGTAGCCGCGTTTCATCGCGCAGCAAGCACCCAAGCGAGTCGGCCAGGTAGCGCGCCAGGTGTGGGCCGGCCTGGCATTCATCGACCAGCAGACACCCGCCGGTTTTCTGCATGGCCAGCGCATTGTGGCGCTGGTGCTGGTCGGCAGCGAACGGGTAAGGACAAAGCACCGCGGGCACACCGGCCGCGGCCAGCTCGGCAATGGTTGCGCCGCCGGCCCGGCTGATCGCGGCATCGGCCCCCGAAAGAAGCCGAGGCATGTCGGCCACGTAGGGCAGCACTTGGGCCTGCAACCCGGCCGCCGCATAACGCGCTGCCGTGCCTGCCGCGGCATCCGGCCCGGCAACATGGGTCACCTCCCAACCGCGAAGCTGTGGAGCCAACAGGGCGAGCGCCTCGGGCACCGCCTCGTTGAGCCGCGCGGCACCTTGGCTTCCGCCGAGCACCACCAGCCGCCGCGGTGAAGCCATGTGGACTCCGCGGCCTGCTGTCGCGAAGTCGGCTTGCCTGGTCGTTGCGCCGTTGGCGGAACCGCCCACCGGGGTGCGCCGCCGGTTCAGATATCCCAGCGGGCGAGGAACCTTCGTCTCTGTGAAGCCGGCACGGACCGGCGTACCCGTCACCAGGATTGACGTTTGCCGGGGCAGGGCAGCGGCGGCCGCATCAAACGCCAGACACACGTGCGAGGCCCCGCGGGCCAACCACCGAGTGGCTTTGCCGGGCACGACATTGGCTTCCAGAAGCACCAGTGGCAGCGAAAGCCGCACGGCAGCGGTGGCCGTGGGAACACTGGCATAGCCGCCCAGTCCCAGCACGGCAGTCACCTGCTGGCTGCGCAGGAATCGCGCCGCCTTGAGGTAGCCGGTGCAGTTCTGCTTCAGGCATGCCAGCAGCCGGCGCGGCGATTTAACCAGCGGCCCTGACGGTATCGCAAAATACTCCACCCCGAACCCGGCGGCCGCTGCTCGTTCCCAATCGCGGCCGGTCCCCAGCAGCGTGGCGCGGAGGTTGGGAATCTGCTCGCGCAGCGATTCCACCACGGCCAGCCCGGGATACACATGGCCCCCGGTGACGCCGCCAGCCAGTACCAGATGAGCAGCGGGCGATGACATAGGTCGCTAAGAAAGGGAACCCTGCGAGCACTTGGCGGCTGACGCGCCCCAAAGCAGCGCGGGCGCAAACGATGCATCGGCACTGCTGCGCGACTCAGCCGGCACGAGAAACAGCCTTGGCCAGTCCAATTCGGTTTGAACCGAACCCGTCACCTTATGCGTGGGATTCGTCGGTACGCTGGGAAACGTGTGAAGCCGGGGCGCCGCCTTCGCGCGGGCCGAAATGCGGCGGTCGAATCGTTTGGGATGATGGGTGGCCTTGTGGGATGTCGGCCGATGGCGGTGCCGCGTCAGCCCGCGTGGTTGCTTCAACAGCAGTCTGCGTTTCGCGGTCGCGGATACTTTGCAAGTCAGACAGGATCAACCGCACGGCGTTTTCCGCCGCGCCCGGATGCCCCACGCGGTCGCACAGTTGGCCCAGCGCCTCACGGCACGCGGTGCGCTTGGCCGGATCGGTCAACCACTCGATCACGTGCGAAGCGACCGCAGCCGAACGGTCGGTGCAGGTGAGGTACTCGGGGAACAACACGTCCTCGGCATCGGGTTGCTTGGGATCGTAGGGCGTGATGTCCGGGGCGAACGGGTCTTTCACCGACAGCAGGTTCACCAACGTGATGTATTTCACCTTCCGGAAGAACTGCTGGAGGAAGTAACCGACCCGGCCAATCTTATAGAGGACGACCGTCGGCGTGCGATGGTACATCAACTCCAGCGATACCGAGCCTGAGACCGCCATCGCGCAGGTTGCTTGGGCGATCAACGTGGGGGTTCGGGCCACGTGAATCTCCACTGGGAAGGTGCGGCCCGCGGCGTGCAACATATCAGCCGCCATATCGGCATGCTGGCGTTTGAATGCGGCAATCGCGAATCGGGCCTCGGGTACCTGGCGATGCACCTGCTCGGCCGCCTCGATGAACCACGGCAGGTTGTGCTTTACCTCTTGCGTGCGCGAACCCGGCAGGATCGCAACCAGCGGGCGCTGATCGTTACGTTCTTCGCTGCGGAACGGCGACTCCACCCCGGCACGGCGGATTTCGTCAAAGAACGGGTGACCCACCAGCGTAGCGCGGCAGCCGCGCTCGGCCAGCCAGTCGCGTTCAAATGGCAGCGCGCACAGCACATGATCGACCAGCCGCCGCATCTTTTTGATCCGCCAGCGGGCCCAGGCCCAGATCTGCGGCGGGGCGTAGTAAAAGACGGGAATCCCGTGCGCCTTGGCCCGGCGGGCGATCCACCAGTTGAAACCGGGGAAGTCGATCAGCACCACGGCATCCGGGCGTTGCTCGCGAAAGCAGCGGTCGGCCTGCCACAGGTACGACCAGAACTTGTGAATGTTGAGCAGGGCGCGAAGAAACCACATCACTGCCAGCGCGGTCAGGTCGGCCTCCAGGCGGCAACCGGCCGCTTGCATCTTCGGCCCGCCGTAACCAATCGCCTGAAAACCGGGCGCTTGCCGCTTCAACTCGGCAATCAGGTTCGCTCCGTGCAGGTCCCCGCTGGGTTCGCCGGCGCTAAAGAAAATGGTCAGGGGGCGCGTGGTCATGGTGGCTACCAGGAGGTGTAAGCGGAAAGCGGGCGGTTACGCAAATGATCGAAAGCAATGCCGGTTCAGCGCCGCATCGTTAGCCGCGGCGCGGGCGGTTACATTCCATGACCGACCCGGCTGGTGACGCTGCGGGCCGTGTCGATGCGTACCTGGCGGCCGTCGATGCGGGAATCGAACCGCGCCAGTTCATGGAAGCTGGGATGCTGGACGGTCCGGCGGAGGTACCACACCACCAGCAGATTCACCAGGCTGGGCAGCGAACGGTGCCCTCGCGGCCGCGGGGCCTTGCGATGATCGACCGTGATCTCGCACACGCGAAAGCCTTTCACGACCATGAGCGCCCCGATGAACCGGTGCATCCCTCGGCCCAGGTCCAGGCCGCTCAAGGCTTCGCGCCGGGCTGCCCAAAACAGACAACTGGGGTCGCGGACTTCAACGCCGAACAACAACCGCCGCGGCCAAAGCGTAAACGCCTGAAGAAACTTGATCGGCCGACTGCGGCGGCGGCGGCCGTGCACCAGGTCGGCCCTCGCCAAACGTTCGGTCAGCCAGCCAATCTGCTCGGGCAGGTAGCGAGGACCAGGCTCCATGGCCACGATCGTTTGCCCCCGCGCGGCCGATATGCCCGCGGCCAGCGCCGCGCTGAGCCCTTGGCGTTCGTCCAATCGCAGCACCCGCAACTGCGGATACTCCGTCAGCAGGCGGCGCCAGATTTGTTGGCTGGGCAGCCTGGAACCGTCGTCGATGCCGATGACCTCGAACGTCTCCGCAAGCGCAGCGGCAGCGCGAATCACCTCGGGTAACTGCCGGGCAATCTCCTCTCCGGCGTCGCGGGCCGGAATCAGCACCGTTAGCTGAACCATGCGACCGACCACAGAAGAATATGGATTGCTGCGCCGCCAATATCGGGGAGTCGAACGATCGGCGCCGAACGTCTTCCGTTGTTCAGCACAGCCCGCGACCTTTCAGCGGACCGGCCGGAAACGAAGCGAACATTGGCCGCGCAGGCGCCAAATCAAAGGCCATCCTTACCGGGCGGAAAGTATGGCCAAACGGCCCGCTGGGGGAAAGAGCAGTTCGCCAGGCGAGCGGTTTCACACTGATAGCATTCGCGCCGCAGGAACAAACAACGCACCGAGCCAGCGATTTTTCAGGGTTTCCCTTGCTGCCGACTCACAGCGCGTAACCAAAATCGCCTTTACATCAATCCCTGTTGATACCTACTCTAATGGGCGGGTGCGCGCTTCCCTTTTGGCCGGCCTGGCTGGCGAACCGGCCGCAGTCGGCAGGGCAGCGCCCTCAAACACCGAACGTTTTTCCTTGCCAGCAGCGAGGCCATGCCATGCTCACGATTTGCGATGGCAACTACCGGATGAGCCGCCGCGAGTTGCTGCGGATTGGCGGCCTGGGATTGGGCGGACTCTCACTCGCTTCGCTGCTGCGTGCTAGCGCCCGCGCCGGGTCGTTTGAAGCCTCTGGCCCCCTCCGCGACAAGGCGGTGATCTTCCTGTTCCAGCAGGGCGGCCCCAGCCAGCACGAAACCTACGATCCCAAGACCGAGGCCCCCTCGGGCGTGCGCACCGTCACCGGGGTCACGCAGACCTCGGTGCCGGGCCTGCTGTTTGGCGATACGCTTGCGCAGTTGGCTCCCCTGGCCCACAAGCTGACCGTCGTTCGCTCCTTCCAGACGAACAACGCCGGACATAACATTGAGCCCATGGTGGGCCCCGACTCGCTGGAAACCAATATCGGCGTCCACTACGCCCGGATGGCCGGCGCCACGCGGGCAGCCACCGGCATGCCCACCAATGCGATACTGTATAACCAGGCCGTCGATTCCGAAGTGGCCAAGGGACGCGCCCGAGGGAACCTGTCGGCCACGGGCAGCTATGGGTCGGGCTTTGCGCCGTTTGTGCCCGGGGCCGACGGCAACCTGCAGCAGGACATGCGTTTGAACCTGCCGCCGGAGCGTTTCTTTGACGACCGCCGGTACCTGCTCGAACGGCTCGATGGCATCAATCGCCGCATCGATGTCACCGGCGAACTGGAAGCCATGGACGAGTTCCAGCAACAGGCGTACGAACTGCTCCTGGGTGGCGGCGTCTCCAAGGCCCTGGACCTCAGTCAAGAGGATCCCGAAGTCGTCGCCCGCTACGATACCAGCCGTTACGCGGCTTCCCACAACTGGGACAAGGTGAACCGCGGCCGTCGCGGCTACTATACCGGTAATGCCAGGTGCCTCGGCAAACTGCTGCTGCTGGCCCGGCGGCTGTGCGAAGCTGGCTGCGGTTTTGTCACCATTCATGCCGGCTACGACGGCGTATGGGATATGCATGCCGACGGCAATAACCTCAACATGGTCGATGGCATGCAAGCCGTGGGATACACCTTCGATCATGCCGTGGCGGCCTTCATTGAGGACGTGGAAGCGAGAGGGCTGCAGGACAAGATTCTGCTGGTGGCCTGCGGCGAGATGGGACGCACGCCGCGGATCAACAAGCGGGGCGGCCGCGATCACTGGTCGCGACTGGCTCCGCTGCTGCTGTATGGCGGCGGGATTCGCCCCCAAGTCGTGGGGCAATCGACGCGCGACGGTGGCGAACCTGCGACCGATCCGCTGACGCCCAAGCATCTGATCGCCACGATCATGAACACGCTGTTCGACGTGGGACAACTTCGACTGGAACCCGGCTTGCCGCAGCCCATCGCCCAGTTGATCAACGAGCCGCCCATTCCCGAGATCACGTAGCTACTGCGGGCAGGCCGATGATTCGCCGGCCGCGCAGGGTGGGCGCGTGCCCTTGGGGTGTTGCCAGCCCGGTGCGCCGGGGCAGTCCAGGCGTTTCGGAGCAGTCAAGAAATCTCGCCAACGGCAATCAGGCGGTGATGGATCCGACGATTGCCAGAAGACAATGGATTGCGTGAACGCAATCGCAGCCCCCCACGAAGGCAGTGTTTCTCGGCTCGGTTTGTGCAGGCACCGAGTGAAGATACATGTGAGGGAGTTCGCCATTTACGAACTCTGACCTTGTCGGTTCGCGTTTTGCGAACCAGAATGCTCCTGGATGCCGATATCAGGAGCAGCGGATGCGGGTGATCTCCAAATCACGCCTCAGAGAATTCTGGCAACAGCCGGGACACGACGCCGCCGAGGGACCGCTTCGGGCATGCTACACCCACGTCAGCAACAGAACGGTCTCCTGGCAAACCTGGGCTGACGTGAAAGCAGCCTTTGCCAATGCCAGCATGGTCGGCAACTGTGTTGTTTTCAATGTCGGCGGAAACAAGTATCGGCTCATCGCTCGTGTGCTGTATCCAGGCCAGAAGGTCTTCATCCTCAAAGTGATGACCCACGAAGAATACGACTTGGACAAATGGAAGGAGGAATGCGGCTGCTTCGAGCCTCCTCCAAAGCCGGCGACGAAGAAGCCTGTCCGACAACCAAAACGGCCCAAACGCAAGCGGAGATGACGGTGGCGACCAAGACAAACTTCACGCTCAAAGGCAAGGACCGAGACTCCTACCTGGAACTTGTGCTGGCTTTTCCACTGGCGTCGATCAAGTCCGACAACCACCTGGCAACGGCACAAGACGTCATGGACCGCCTGCTTGCTAAAGGCGAGTTAGATCACGGCGAGAGAACGTACCTCGACGCATTGAGCGATCTGGTCGCCGCTTACGAAGACGAACACCACGCTATTGAATCGGCTTCGGATGCAGACATGCTGAGGCATCTAATGGAAACCAAGGGGGTGGCGCAGATTCAACTCAGTCGGGATACGGGCATTGCCAAGTCCTCGATTTCCGAAGTCTTGGCTGGCAAGAGGCCGTTCAGTCGCCAAATGATTCGCAAGCTGGCTGAGTACTTTCAGGTGGACGTGAGTGTGCTGGCAAGGAACATTTGAGGCATATTTCCACGGTGCCTAGTCCGCTCAACGTCGAGCGATCCGCGTTCACGATTTGGCGCATGGGTGTAGTGGCCCCCAAGAGTTGCACCAGGCAATAAACCACACTTTCGGCCTGCC
>CAZEEG010000046.1:0-25707 GCA_964511065.1 uncultured Pirellulales bacterium
GCCATGCTGTCGACGCGGAGCGTGAAGGCCCCCATGGTGAACCGTACGGCCATGCCGTTGAGCCAGGACAGGGCAACCACGCCCGCCAGGAGCGAAGCGGCTGCCGCCAGCAGCATTCCTTCCTGGATGAGGCTGGTCAGGATCGCACGCCGCCTGAAACCTAAGGCCTGCAGCGTGGCAATCTCCCGCGTGCGTCCGGCGACCGCCCCGTACATCATGTTGAGGCCGGTGAAAACGCCCGCCCCCGCGACCAGCAAGACGACCAGCCATGCCAGTAGCCGCACGGGCTGGTAATGTCTCTGCAACGATGCGTAATAATCCGACTCGCGCACCGCCTGCAGTTCCAGGTCGAGGCGTTCCTTGCAAAACAAAGTGGCCTCGGCGAGATTCGCACCGGGCCGGAGCAACAGGGCAACCACACTCAAATCTTGTCGTTTCAGTGCCTGTTGAACGTCGGGCAGGCGGCACCAGAGTTCGGATTCGAAAGCCGAGCCGCCAGCCGTAAATTGCCCACTGATCGTCCAAGTGCGCCCTTCGAACTGGACCTGTCGCCCGATGGCCAATTGCTGCGGATCGATGCCGAGCTTGGCCGCGGCCAGACGGCCCGCCATGATCTCTCCTGGCCCTGGCCAGTTGCCTTCTACGATACGCACTTGCCGGCGGACGAGTGTCGCGGTCGCGGTGACTCCCCGCACCAGCCCTAGCAAGCCCGACTGCCCAGCTACCGCGACGCGGGTTCCCAAGTACAGCTCGGGCGAAACATACGATTTCTCAAACCGCTCCTGAATGCCTGCCAGATTGGCGGTCAGCAGGCCGGGGACTTGGGCGGCAATCGCTGAGTTTTCAATATTCGCATCGGCATTCATCGAGTAAACGAGTACTACGTCGGGGTCCCCGCTAACGGCCAACGACTGTTCCAACCCCCGGATGAATCCGACCACCACAAAGATCAACAGCACCACGACCGCCAGCGCTGCAAAGGTCAGCGCGCTGCGGGAGGGTCGCCGAAGCAAATTGCGGACCCCGTATTCCCACGGTAAGAGTCGCAGGCGGAACATCGTCGATCCCATTCAAAGTATTTCGTACTGATAGCAACCAGCGCATGACCGCGGCTGATCGCCAGGCGGTAACGCAACCTCAAGGCCGTATGGCCAGCGTTTCAATGCATGATCTTGGCGCGCGGGCAGCTAATACCCGCTTCATTGCACCCTGGTGCACCTGAATGCCGAGGACTATGCTGAAACATACGCTTCTCGGCGCCGATCGTGCGGCAACCGGACATTGGCAGCGCCACGATCAACCACATCCATGCAGCGCCGTGGCCGCCGGTTTGCTGAAAGACCGGCGCAATACGTCATCGCCTATGCATGATGGAATCCGCGCGGCATCACGCCAGAGAAAGGTGACGATTTGCCTGGACAGATACCGATCACCCAGGCGCGGGCTTGCAGAAGCGCGAAAACCGCGCATCGGCTAGCGAGCAGTTTAAGCTAGCCAGGAAAAGATTAGATCTGCAGGGATTGAACCATGAGGCGCAAGGGGCGCCCTGCAATCGATGAAGGGCACGGAGATCCCCCGTCCATCCTCACGGCAATGTTGTCGGCAGTGAGCAAGCTCAGGGGAGGCGTAACATCGACCGCCCACAGCCCGGCGAGAAAGGCGTCGTGTACCGAGGCGTTGTCCGTCAGGACTGCCCCTTTACAAAGGCAATCCGCACATGAGCATTGGCCTGGAGCGGATGGCGCATGGTCGTGCTGAACCGGTTCGGTCTCGCACGCAGTCGCTGGTGGTACTTCGCAATGGCTGGTACAGCACGAGCAGGAAGATGGCTGGCCGGCCGCCGCCCGAGCCCCGCCCGCACTGCCAGAACAATGAAACGGGCAGTTGAGCAGCGAGGCGATCAGCAACAGTACTTGAGCCATGCGTACCATGGGTTCGATCTTAACCCAAATTACCGATCCGCGCCAACTCGACTTGAAATGGGGAAGCAGCCGCGTCCGCACCACGGACCGCCCGCCCAAAGGTTCCGGTTTTCATCGCACGTATTAGCGCGTGATGGCTACCCCCCCAGAGGGTGCGGCGCGCACGTATTCCGACCAACGCTCGCTGAGCGTCACAAACGTGTCTCCAAGAGGGGAAGGAAGTAAGGACAGCACCTTGACCAGAGGCGGTCAGCAAGAAGTGGTTGCCGGGCTTCCACAGTCCTTCTTGCGGCCGCTGCCGCTCATGGGCTTGAGCGAAAAACTCGATCGTAAGGCGTTCGCTCTACCGCTGACCCCGAGGCTTTCAGAAGGGCAGCGCTGGCGAACCGGCAGGCGGCTTGGGCGCAGCAGCTTCTTCAGGGTGTGGAGCGTGAATGTTATACTCGCAACGGATCGACCGCTTGCAGGTCACGCCAGTCAATGCTTACCAAAGTTTTTCGCGGAATCGCACTGATGAATTTCAAACCTTCGGTCAGGATGGTTCTCGCCATTCTCGGCTCTGTCGTTTTGGGGCAAACCGCCATAGCCCAGCAGTCGGGACCGCTCGTCATGGCGCATCGAGGCGGTGCCCACGAGCTGGAAGAAAACACCATGGCCGCCTTTCGCACCTGCTATGAGAAGGGGATCCGCGGGTTTGAAACGGACATCCGCATGACGAAGGACGGCGTGCTGGTGATTCTGCACGACGACAGTCTCGACCGCACGCACAATGCGAGCGGTGCCGTGGAAAGCAAAATGGCTGCCGAGTTGAAAGATGTCGTCAGCAAAAAGGGGCAACCGCTGCTCTTCCTCGAGGAGCTCCTGGACTATTTCGCCGATAAGCCAGGAGTTTACATCGAGTTCGAACTGAAGACGGGCAACCGCTCGCTGTATCCCGATGACCGCGTTCGCCAAATGTGCATGTTGATCCACCAGGCTGCCGAGGCCAAGAAGCCTACGGGGTCGATCTATGCCTTCACGTCATTCGACGAACGCCCCCTCAAAGAAATTCGCAGCATTGACGAAAACGCCCAGACGCTGCTGATCTCCGGGAAACCGCTCTCCGAGGAGCTCATCCAGAGGGCCAAGAGTCTGCGCGTAAACTACATCGGGTGCCAACTCAGCGGCACTTCTCGAACGATGGTCAGGGAAGCACAAAAGCAAGGCTTTAAGGTCAACTGTTGGCCCGGCCATCGTATTGAGGACTATTACCTGTGCCTTGGCCTGGGCGTTGACGTGCATTGCACCGATATCCCGCTGGCGGTCTTGAAGGTGAAAGAAGCGCTCAAGTGATGGGGGGACAGTAGCGCGGTGCCAAGCTCGTTTGCCGAGCCTCCCACCTTGGTGCTGAAACGTTTGATCTTCGCCGTGGCGTGCCGATGTACCGACCAAGGCGCGCCCCTTTGTTCGGTCCGCGGGCTCACCTGGTGCCTACCCATGCGCAGTCCTTACGCTTTCCACGGTACTGGTCGCTGAACTGCGTCCCCGACTGGTTCACCTGCGACGGAAGCAACACTCTCTGCTGCGCGGAATCGGCTTGTCCGAATTCCGCTGCCAACCGCAACAGGCAATTGGCCCGGCAAGTTGCTTAATCCTCGGTGCCTGGCATCACCTTGGCCTGCTGAGCCAACTGCGGTTCGCTGGGTGGTTGCTCGCGCTGCCATTTCCAGGCCGAGCGCTGGCTAGCAGCTTGCTTTGCAGTGTTTCAGCGAATTCAGAAAGTCGTGACTTGATGATAGATTAGCTAGAGTCCGCGACCACGATCGCTTCAAGCAAACGTCCGTTTCTCTCGATGACCAATTCCCGGGGGAGCCATGATTCGCCATTCACTCCGCCTGTTTTCTTCGCTGCTGTTGACGTGCTGCCTGGTGGCTGTTTCCCCGGCCCAGGAGAAAAGTGTCAAACCCGGCATCAACGATCGGTTCCAAAATCCGAACGTCCAAGAGTTTGTCGAACGGTTCGAAATCGAAAGCCGGGAAGTCTTCCAACATCGCCGGAGGATTCTGGAAGCCTGCCAGATCCAACCCGGCCAGACGGTGGCCGACATCGGCGCCGGAACCGGACTGTTCACGCGCATGTTCTCCGAGGCCGTCGGCGACCAGGGACGTGTCATCGCCGTGGACATCGCGAAGCAGTTTCTCGAACATATCCGGGCGACCAGTGCCAAGCTAGGGCAGAAGAACGTGGAAACCGTGCTCTGCACGTCCGATTCGACGGAGTTGGCGGAGAACTCCGTCGATGTGGCGTTCATTTGCGACACCTATCACCATTTTGAATTCCCGCTGAAGACGATGGCATCACTCCGGCGTGCCCTAAAGCCTGGAGGCCGGGTCATCGTGATCGACTTCCATCGCATCCCAGGCAAGACGAAAGCATGGACCTTGAACCATGTCCGGGCAGGCCAGGAGGTTTTTGAAAGCGAGATTGTCGAAAGCGGGTTTCTCAAGACGCGAGAAGTGAAAGGTATTCTCGAAGAGAATTACTTCGTCGAATTCACCAAGAGTTCTACGCCCGGCCTGAAGCCGCCTCAATATCCGATCATCAAGGGATATGGCGGAGTTGTTAGCGTAACCCGCGCCGCGGAACAGCCGCGCCCAGGCGCCAGGTTGTTATTTGATGTGACGGCGACGGCGCCGGTGGACGCTGTTCAGAAGGGGCTGGAAAGGGCGGCCCGCCTCCTCAACCTTTACGGCGCAGCTGGGCTCAAGGCGTCCGACATCAAACTTACGGTCGTACTTCACGGCGAAGCGACCCGAGCGGTATTGAAGGATGAATTCTATCAATCGCGGTTTGGCGCCAAACGAAATCCGAATCTGCCGCTGATCCAATTGCTTCAGGGGGCCGGCGTCGAGGTGCTCGTGTGCGGGCAGGCTCTTAACTACAAGGGGTTTCCTGAAAACGCCGTTGAGCCATCCATCCCCATTGCCGATTCGGCACTCTCCGTCATTGCCAATCGACAGATGGACGGTTACGGCTACCTGCCAATCCAATGAACCGTGACAGGACAATCGCGGTAGGCGAGAACGTTTCGCTCTCCATCCTCGAATTGCAGGTGAACGAAACCTGCCCCACTTAGCCGGCACACGCAGCAAGCCGCTTGGCGCCTTGCGTAGATCTCAAATCCGCCCGGCCAAGCCGCAATGAGCCTGCAAGACCTGGCATGGCTGCGGGTCCGCAACGTCTACCTGCCACGGGAGGGGGGAGGGCAGATGCCGCTGCCGGTTCGCCCGATTGCGCTTTGCCGTTGCTGTTGCTGTTTGTACCGCCGCTGTCAGGTCGCCAAATCGAGTGATACTTCGATGATTTCTTCCGTAGCGACCGTGGGGATTTGGAATCTCAGTTTCTGCAGCAGCCGCAGCATGGGTTTGTTCTCGGCAAAAACCTGGCCGACCAGCCGCCGCACTCCGCGTTCCCGGGCCACCGCGATCAAACGTTGCATCAGTTGTGTCCCGATCCCGCGGCGTTGCCAGCGTTCACCGACGACCAGGGCGAACTCGGCCACGCCCGTTTCAGGACGCAGGTGGTAACGCGAGACACCCGTGATGTGCGGGCGACCCTCCTCGTCGTGCCACACGCCGGCCAGGGCCAACTCCCGATCGTAATCGAGATGGCAAAGCCGAATGAGGTTGTCCCGGGTCAGGTGGCGAACGAGCCCAAAAAACCGCCACCGCAGGGTCTGCTCGGAATGCCCGGCGTGAAACTCCACAATCAGCGGCTCGTCTTCGGGCCGAATCGGTCGAACCAGAATCTCGGTCGCGTCGGACAGGTTGAAGCGGGAGATATACTGGTTCGGATACGGCATGATGGCCAGCCGCGGACGTTGCGCTTCGGGCAGGTTGGGTGGCGTGAGCAGCACCCGCGCATCCAGTGCGACTATCTGCTCGGGACTGGCCAGCAGGGGATTGATATCCACCTCTGCGATATCCGGAAAATCAACGATGAGCTGGCCGAACCGCACCAGCAGCGATTCCAGTTCGGCCAGCGCCACCGGCGGCTTCCCTCGCACTCCGTGCAGGGCCTTGTAAATGAGCGTTCGCTCCATCAAACGCCGCGCCAATGCCCGATTGAGCGGCGGCAAGGCCAGAGCCCGATCCTGGAAGACTTCGACCATCACGCCGCCGGAGCCAAACAGCAGCACGGGTCCAAACTGCCGATCCACGGAACTCCCCACGATTAGTTCGTACCCTGCATTGCGTACCATCGGCTGGACGGTGACACCGTCGAAAGCCTGCTGCTGCCCGCGCTGGGCCAGGTTGTTTTCGATGGTGGCGTAGGCCCGCCGCACCGCCGCTTCGTCCCGCAAGTCGAGCTGAACCCCGCCCACGTCGCTCTTGTGCGTGATCTGCTGCGACAACAGCTTCAACACCACTGGAAACCCCATCTGCCGCGCGGCCGCAGCGGCTTCATCAACCGTGCGGCAAGCCACGGTTGGCACCACCGGGATTCCATACGCGGCCAGGACTTCCTTCGCTTCCCACTCGGTCATCAGCGTGCGCTCCTCATCCCGGGCCTGATCGATCATCTTCTGCACGCGAGTACTATCGGGCGACCAGCCCTCGGGCAGGGCTTCGGGCGTTTCGTACAGCAATTCCTGGTTTTGCTTGTACTGCACCATGTTGAGGAAGGCCTGGATAGCCGCCTCGGGCGAATCGAACGTGGGGAAGCCGGCCAGGTTCAGGATGCGGCGTCCCTCGCGGACTTCCGCACCGCCCATCCAACTCGCCAGGATTGGTTTCCGCGACAGGTGGGCAAACGGAAGCAGTTGGCGAGCCGTTTCGGTGGGGTCGGTCATGGCTTGCGGAGTGAGCAGCACCAACAAGCCCTGCACGCCGGGGTCGCGGGCGCAGATGTCCACGGTTGCGCGGTAACGTTCGGGCGTGGCGTCCCCCAGGATGTCGATGGGGTTATTGTGGCTCCAGTACGGCGGCAAGATTTCGTTGAGTGCCGCATACGTTTCTGGCGACAGTTCTGCAAGCGCGCCGCCTTGCAGCATCAAGGCGTCGGTCGCCATCACCCCTGGCCCGCCGGCGTTGGTCACAATCGCTAATGCCGGACCGCGTGGCGCGGCTTGCGTGGCCAGAATCTCGGCCATGTTGAACAGCTCAGAGATCGTCTTGACGCGCAGCACGCCGGCACGGCGAAAGGCCGCTTCGAACACAGCATCTGAACCGGCCATGGCGCCGGTGTGCGAAGCGGCGGCGCGGGCGCCAGCCTCGTGGCGGCCGGCCTTAATCACCACGATGGGTTTGTTGCGGGCAACGGCTCGCGCAGCGCTCAGGAACTTCCGCACGTTTCCGATCGATTCCATGTAAAGGATAATGCTGCGCGTATTGGGGTCCTCGCCGAAGTAATCGATGAGGTCGCCGAAATCCACATCGACCATGCTCCCCACGCTGACGAAGTTGCTGAACCCGATATTGACCTCTTGCGCCCAGTCCAGGATCGAGGTGCAGATGGCCCCACTCTGGCTGAGCAGGGCCAGATGCCCCGCCCGGGGCGTGGACGAGGCAAAACTGGCATTCAGCCCGACGCCGGGACAAATGACCCCCAGGCAGTTGGGGCCGATCACGCGCAGGCGGCCCTGGGCGATGGATGCCACCTGCCGCTCCAGTGCCCGCCCCTTTTCGCCCAATTCGGAAAAGCCGGCCGAGATCACAATCGCACCTTTCACGCCGTGCTGGACGCACTGCCCCAGCACACCGGGCACCGTCGCCGCCGGGGTGGCGATCACTGCCAGATCGACCGAGTCTGGAACTTCGGTGATGCTCGGATAGCAATGAATGCCACGAATCGCGCGCCGACGGGGATTCACCGGGTAGATCACGCCGTTGAACGGGCTGCTCGTGAGGTTGTGGATCAGGATATTGCCCACGCTGCCCGGGGTAGCGCTGGCACCAATCACGGCAATGGATTCTGGATGAAAGACCGGATCCAGTGAGTGCTTGATCTTCATCACGCTTTCTACAAGCTGGCAAGGTTTGGCGTGTGCTGGAAGCGACCAGCTTACCAGGCCGAAGAGCATCACGCGCGCGGACGCACGTTTCACGTTTCCTGGTGGTGCGCTGGTTATATCAGGCAGGCCGGCCGAATGGGAAAGCGCGGGGGGCTCCTGCTACGGGGCCATCCGCACGGCGCGAGCCATCATAGCAGATGCGGTGACAGCGAACGCTGCGGGGAAAGTGCCTCCCGGCATCGAGCCAGCTCAAACCCGATCCGGCAGGATGCCTTCGGATCAAGTTGGTTTCCCTGTGCCGCCCCGTAAGCAAAGAATGCTTACTTGATGGATATCTGCGCAGCTCTGGACGGCTCTCTTGAGTGCTGGCCCACCGAGATGCGGCCCATTGCGCTGGAAAAGCGGAAGACTTGCGGCGCCGATCGTTCGACGACCAGACATTGCGTCGCAACCATCAAAGGCCCTGAACCAATTGCAGGCAGGACGGCATCGCAATGCTTCTGCTAGCCGCAGTCGTGCGCGCGTTGGCCGTTAGGACACTTCTGGCAGCAGAATGCACGGCTGCCTCGTGAAAGGTGAGCGCGCGCAGTGAAGACCGCACGGTTGCGGAGAATACCGTGAATGCCGGCAGGAAATGGCCGCTTGCGGCGAAACGTAAAGAAGTCGGGGTGGGGAGATTCGAACTCCCGACCTTCTGGTCCCAAACCAGACGCGCTAGCCAGACTGCGCTACACCCCGATCAGGCACTAATGGCCAGTCGTAGCGAGTGATTCCTCGTAATTCGCTCGCTGCAAACACCTCTCAACAAGAAATTTAGCGTTCCGGCCGGAAAATTCAAAGTGCCCTGTGGTGGGTGTGGCCGTAATTTCAAGGGAAACCGCCCCCGGAAAACCCGTCATCTGGCAAAAGGGTTCCCCCGTCGACTACCAGACACGCCCACCGGGTCGAAAGATCGCGCGGGGGACCAACAAACATGGCTCACGGAGCCGGGGCACACATGGATACCCCGGTTGTTGTGGCTCACAGCGCCACAGCAGCATGGCTGGGAACTAAAGTTCTCCCATGGTGGACAGGTCGGGAGGGTCCTGCCATTCATGCCAGATGCGCCAGAAGTCGGGCAACTCGTCGCCGTAAACCGCTTGGGCGAGGCGGTATGCTTCGCGCATCGGCATGCCTTCCATCTCATCCGGCGAACGGCCGCAGCACTGGGCCAACTCCGTCATCGCGGCCAGCAGCGGGCGACTTGCCCGGCCGGCAGAGTATCGGTCGTCGTCGGATGTGGCGCCGGACATGCTTACCCGTTCATTTCACATTCGTACATGCAATAGACTGGCGCCGCTCGCTAACCGGGCAATGCCGAGATGGCGGCCCACGGCGGGATGGCCAGTCGCCCGCCTTTAGCTCACGCGGCGGGGGACCGAGAGCGACACGGAGTCTTGCGAGGCTGCCCGGCGACAAGCCGCAACGATGCCAGCGGTGTCCAAGCCCAGATCGGCCAGCAACTCGTGCCGTTCGCCATGTTCAATATAGTGGTCGGGGATTCCCAACCGGCGGACGTGGCTGGCATCCACTGCCGCATCGGCCGCTGCTTCCAGCACCGCGCTGCCAAAGCCGCCGGTGAGGCAACCTTCTTCCACGGTGAGCACAAAGGGGCTATCGGCAATGGCGGCCAGCATCGTTTCCCTATCGAGCGGTTTGACGAACCGCGCGTTGACCACGCCCACGTCGATGCCTTCGGCCGCCAGGGTATCGGCCGCGGCCATGGCGTCGGAGAGCAGCGTGCCACATACCAGCAGCGTGCCATCGCGGCCGGTACGAATCACCTCGGCCCGGCCCAACTCCACCGCTGTGGGGCGGCGTTCGACCTTGGTGGCCTTGTCCTTGGGGTACCGGATCGAGACCGGCGCATCGACGGCCAGGGCAAAATCGACCATCAGCTTCAAGTCCAACTCGTCGCCCGGCGCCATCACCACCATGTTGGGGAAGATGCGCATGTACGCCAGGTCGAACACGCCGTGATGCGTGGGGCCGTCGGGACCGGTCAAACCGGCTCGATCGAGCATGAACGTGACCGGCAGGTTCTGGAGCGACACTTCCTGGAAAATCTGGTCATAACTTCGCTGCAGGAAGGTGCTGTAAATATCGACAATGGGCCGCAGACCCGCCTTCGCCTGGCCGGCCGCGAACGCCACGGCGTGCGACTCGCAGATGCCCGTATCGAAGAATCGCTCGGGGAACTGGTCGCGAATCCGTTCCAGCTTATTGCCCTGGCACATGGCCGCGGTGAGCGTGGTGACGCGCGGATTGCGGCGCATGTTGTCGAAGATGGCATCGCTGGCCGCGTGCGTGTAACTGCGCGACGAACTCTTCTGAATGCTGATCACGCACTCGCGTTCGCGGCGGAACGGTGCGGGCGTGTGGAAAAATACCGGGTCCTCTTCGGCCGGCTTGAAGCCTTGTCCCTTGCGGGTGATGACGTGCAGCAGCACGGGCCGGTCGGTCTTCTTCACCATCTTGAGGTAGCGGCGCAACTCGGCGATGTTGTGCCCATCGACCGGTCCGACATAGCGGAAGCCCAGTTCTTCAAACAGGATGCCGCCCTGCAAGCCGCTCTTGACGCCTTCCTTGATCTGCCAGAGCAGTTTTTCGGCCGAGTCACCCACCAGCGGCAGGCCCTTGAGCAGGCGCGAAACCTCGCTCTTGAGCCCCATGTACACCGGGTTATTGCGCAGCCGATCGAGATAGTTGGCCAATCCACCCACGCGCGGGCAGATGGACATCTCGTTGTCGTTCAGAATGACAATCAGCCGCTTCTGCCGCATGCCGCCGGCGTTGTTCAGGGCCTCAAAGACAATGCCCGAGGGCAGCGCTCCGTCGCCAATCACGGCCACGGCGTAGCGGTCGGATTCACCCAGCAGGTCGTCGCCAGACTTCAGCCCCATGACCGTGGAGACGCTGCAGCCTGCGTGGCCGGTCATGAACAAGTCGTAAGGGCTTTCGTGGGGATTGGGATATCCCATCAGGCCGCCCTTGGTGCGGATCGTCGAGAACTGCGGATACCGGCCGGTGACCAGCTTGTGCGGGTAGATTTGGTGGCCGGTGTCCCAGATCAGGCGATCGCGGCGGAAATCGAACGAGGTATGCAGGGCCAGGCACAGTTCGACCACACCCAGGTTGGATGCGAAATGGGCACTGCGGGCGTTGACCAGATTGCACAACGCTTCGCGCATTTCGCGGGCAAGCTGCTCGAGTTCCGCCAGCGACAGGTTGCGCAATTCGGCGGGCGATTCGATCCTGGAGAGCAATTCGTCCATCACCGATCTCTTTGAATTACGAATTGGGCCAGTGCTTCCAAGCCGTCCATTCGAGGAGCCGCCAGGGCCGCCGCGGCCAATGCGCGATCGACGTATTCCCTGGCTCTAGCGGTGCTTAGCTCCACGCCCAGCAGGCCCGGGTAGGTTAACTTCCCGCGGTCTGCATCCTTTCCGACGCGTTTTCCCATTGCGTCTTCGGTACCGAGCACGTCGAGCACGTCGTCCATCACCTGGAACGCCATGCCGAGGTTATAACCGTAGTTTTCCAGCGCATCCAACCGGTCAACTTGAGCTCCGGCGCAAATTCCACCCAGCCGGGCAGAAACCGCGAACATGGCGGCGGTCTTGCGCGCGTGGATAGCCGCCAACTGCTCGACGGAACCCTGCTGGTGCTCGGCGGCCAAGTCGTCGGCTTGGCCCCCCACCAGCGCCTTGGGGCCGGCTGCGCAGCCAAGTGCCGCACAACAGGCTGCCGCCGCGGCCGCGGGGCGAATATCGCGGGCCAGGATTTCAAAGGCAAGCGCCTGCAAGGCATCGCCTGCCAAAATGGCCATGGCTTCGCCGAACTTTCGGTGACAGGTGGGCTGACCGCGGCGCAGGTCGTCGTCGTCCATGGCCGGCAGGTCGTCGTGGATGAGCGAGTAGGCGTGGATCATCTCCACGGCGCAGGCCGCGGGGATCGCATCCTCGGCATGCCCTCCGCAAGCCTCCGCGGCCAAGAGCACCAGCACCGGGCGAATCCGTTTGCCGGGAGCCAGCACGCTGTACCGCATGGCGTCGCGAAGCCCCGGTGGGCAAAGGCGGCCCAGGTCGTCCGCCGTATCGGCGAACGTCAGGTAGCGGTCGAGCGCGGCATCGGTTTGACGAGCCGCCCCCGCCGCGTACTGCTTTAAGTCAAAGGAAGCTGATGCAAATGGCATAAGGCGACCGTGTGCCTGTGCTGATTGGGCAAAACCGCGGGGCTTCCTGCCGGCCCGCGACACCGGGTTCTCCCAACAGTGCTTTCCCACGACACAATGCCTCCCCGCCGCGGCTTCCTTCCCGACTAACAAACGCACTTCTGTGCCCAGGGGCGGGTTCGCCGTGCCGGACAGGCACAAACCGATTGTAAATCAAGGCTCCGAAAGATTCCACGAGCCCAAAGGCTTCGTCCCCCCCGGAGTTGCCGCGTGCCTCCCTGCGTGGACTGCGGCCGCAGGCGTGATGTTCGCACTGCCCTGTGTCGGTTCATTATCCCCTTGGCCCCATTCCAGGGAAATGGGCGCCTGTCCAGTTTTCGGCCTGCTGGCAGCCACGATCAGCGGCAAGGTGGGCAAGAATGATCGAATCCGTAGGGTTCGCATGCGCCACGGCCCGCCTCTTGGCCCAACGGTTGTGACTTTTGTCGAGAAAGGGCTGTTGTTGCCCCGCCATAACGCGGCGGTCGATCGCCTCCTCCATCGGCGGGGCGCCCGCGCCGGTCGGCAAAGTTCAATTCTTCGGCGCAACCGGCCGATTCGTACCTTGGGGGGCGCGGCCGGCGCATGGCGCTTGGGTGGTCCGCCCATCAACAGACCCGCGGCACATCCAAGGAGCACGGCCATGGATCGGCGACATTTCCTCCGAATCACCGGAGCCTTTTGCACCGCTGGCGTGGCCTTGACCGGGTGCCGGAGCAAGCAGCACGCCCAGGTACTGCGTGACGACCAGGCCGACCTGGTAGGCAACAAGGCCGCTGGGGCTGAAACCTTTGGGCCGCTGGTCGAGGAGGCCGTCGCCAAGCTGCTGGGGCGGCACCATGCGGGCTTGCAAACCGTGAGCGCGCCCGGCGAACCGATGGTGATCTGCTTCCTCGGCGTGGAAAACAAAAGCAGCGAAGAACTCGGCGACTTCCGCGAGCAGCTTTACCAGTTGATCGACACCAAGATCGAACAGTCGCACCTCTACCGCCCGGTAAGCCGCCGCTATGTCGATGCGGCCCTCCGCGAAACCCGGATGCGGCCTGACCAGCTTTTCGTGCCCGAGAACATGGGCCTGTTCATGGCGACGCTGGGGCGGTACGGGCAGCCGATCAATTGCCTGTTGTATGCCACGATCACCTCGGGCACGACACACGAGGACAACGCATACCAGCGCGACTACCTGCTCACGCTCGAGATGGTGAACGTCCACACGGGCGACTACGACAAGGAATCGGCCAAGATTCGCAAGGGCTATGAGCGCAGTCGCCTGCCCGGCCCGCTGGCCAAGAGCGGCCCGTTCAGTTGGTGGTAAGAGGCACCAGCGGTGAGGCGTGTATGGTGGTCTGCGAGTATGCCGTGAGCCGTCGTGAGACTTAAGTCATGAGCCGTGTGTCTGTGCGCGGCCTGTGTTGGCTGTTGCCACTGCTGATTGCCGGTTGTGCGACGCACGCCGACCGCATTCGCGATGCGCGAACCGCCTTCTTTCGCGGCGATCTAGCGCAGGCCTCGCTGCTGATTGAGGAGGAGATCGAACGCCAGAAATCCGATCTGGACGTGCTCCGATTGGAACAAGCTATGGTCCGCCTGGCCGAGGGTCGCGCCGACCAGGCCGAGCAACTGCTGCGCAGCGTGCGCGATCGCTTCGACCATCTCGAACAACAGGACGTGGGTGAGCAGGCCCTGGCCATGCTGACCGACGACCAGAGCCTGGCCTATGCGGGCGAAGATTACGAGAAGGTGCTGATTCGCGCGATGCTGGCCATGGCCAACCTGCTGCAAGACGGCGAAGACGCACTGGCCTATGCCCTGCAGATTCAGCAGAAACAGCAGCAGATTATCGCGCAGGGGCCGGTTATCGAGGGCGAGAATCCCAAGTCGGCCTACAAGCAGGTTGCCCTAGGGCCGTACTTGCACGGTGTGCTGGCCGAGCAGACGCACCGGGACTACGACCTGGCCGCCCGAAACTACTTCCAAGTGGCTTCGTGGCAACCAGAATTCGCGGCGGCCCAGGCCGACGTGGAGCGGGCGAGGTTTGGGCGCCATTCCGCCCCGGGCCACGGCGTGCTGTACGTGTTTGCGCTGGTTGGCCGCGGGCCGTACAAAGAAGAAAAAGTGGAAATTGCCAGCACCGTTTCGTTGATCCTGGCCGAGCATATCCTGCGGGCCTCAGGCACGCGCAAGATGCCGCCTTCGATCGCTCCCGTGAAGGTGCCAGCACTGGTCGTGCCGCCATCCTCGGTGCAGAGCGTGCAAGTGGCCGTCGGCGGTCAGGTGCGAGGGCGTACCGAAACCGTCACCGATGTGGCCCGGATGGCGGTCGAGCAATACGAGGCGATTTACCCGACCATCGTGGCTCGGGCCATCGCCCGCCGCATTCTCAAGAAGGCGGCGGTCTACACGGCGAAAGAGGCGATCGACAATCCCTTGGCAGGGCTGGCCCTGGACCTGGGCAATATCGTCTGGGACGCCACCGAATCGGCCGACACACGCTGCTGGGCCCTGCTGCCGGCCAAGATTCAAGTACTGCGTTTGGAACTGCCGGCGGGCATCCATCGCGTGACCCTGCGAACCGACCACGGCGGAGTGACTTCGGGCAGCGCAGAGACGGTCGAGGTCGAAATCGTCGACGGTGCCAATACTTACGTACTGGCCAATGCCCCCCATGAGCGGTTCGTGGGACAATTGGTCACCAATCGGCCGATGCCGAAAACCAAGATTTCCACATCGGCCCCGTAGTTGGCAACCCTCACTCGGGAGAGGTACTACCCACCCGCCCTCTGGTCGGCTAGGATAACTGGGGAAGTTACGGCAACATTGTCCAGTGAATGGCGTGTGGCCGACCACAGCGGCGCGACAGCCGCGCAACCCCCGTTGGAGTGGCACGAAAGCTGCCAAGGGGATTTACGGGTCGGTATGTACTCCCTGTACCGCATAGGACCTTCGTTTCTTCGTAGAAATTGCATTTCACCTAAAGTAACTTAAGCTCTGCCACGATTGGCGGGCGAAGAAAGCAAAGTGGGGGGTAACGACCGCTTGGTGAATGTCCATTCCCGGGTTGGTGGTCCAGCCCCCCGGTGCAAGCCCCACCCATGGCGGGTGGGGGTGCCAGGCCAAGGTGCCCGGCTTCGGAATGTCTGATCGGCCGGGCAGTGCAGCGTAGCCGCCCGCCGCATCCGCGGATCTGATTGCCTAAAGCCAAACGCTCCGATCATGAGTATTGCCCACTCGACTGAGCGCGTTGCTTCTTCCGCCTCTGGTTCCGGTTCGAAAGTTCATCGGGTAACGCCCGAGTTTTCGATTGCGGACACCCGTCGTATCGTCAACGACCTGTTCCAGGCCCGGCCGGCGGTGTACTGGACGGACTTTCTGGTTTCGATGGGCATTGGCGCAGCTTGTTTCACGGTACTGTTGCGGGGACAACTCGCCGGGCGTGTAGCAAGCTGGCTCCAAATCGAGTCGGCCGCCTTTGAATACTCGTTCTACGCAGGCCTGTTCGTGATTATGTGCCTGGCGTTCTACCGGGCGACCCTCTTCACACACGAACTGGTCCACCTCCGGGAGAACGCAGTGCCCGGTTTCCGAAGGGCGTGGAACCTGCTGTGCGGCGTGCCGTTCTTGATGCCATCGTTCCTGTACCAGACCCATGTCCACCACCACATGCGGAAGCACTACGCCACCAAGGAGGATGGCGAGTACTTGGCGTTAAGTTCGTCGGTCTGGGCCATCCTCGGCTACCTGGCTCAAAGCTTTGTCATCCCGATTGTGGCCGTGGTGCGGTTCTTGATCCTGACACCGGCCAAGTGGCTTCACCCTTCGATCGCCCGGTGGGTCAATGCCCGAGCGTCGTCGATGGTGGTCGATCCGGCGTATGTCCGGCCGCTTCCGACCGACAAGGAAATGCGACTGTGGCAGCGGCAAGAATTCACCTGCTTTGCCTATTGCCTGACCATGACGGTGCTGCTGACCACGGGTGTCCTGCCGATCAAATGGTTGTTCCTGGGTTACTCCACGGCGGTGTCGATCATTACGCTCAATGCCATTCGCACACTGGGCGCCCACCGTTACCAGTTCGACCGCCAGCACGAAGTGACGTTCGTCGAGCAATTGCTCGATAGCGTGAACTACCCGCGGTGGCCGCTGCTCTCTGAGCTATGGGCCCCCGTGGGGCTGCGGTACCACGCCCTGCATCACCTGTTTCCGTCGATGCCGTACCACTCCCTGCCCGAGGCTCATCGCCGGTTGATGACGCAATTGCCGGCCGATTCGCCATATCGGCGGACGGAATCGCCGGGCCTGTGCGCTTCGCTTCGCCAACTTTGGCGAAATGCCCGAAGCTCAACATCGCAGAACCGCACTGCCGGCGTTCGGCCATAACGGGCCGCACCTCCCGCCCAAACGCTCGGCATGCTGCCATGCCAGCCAGCCAAGCGTACTCTCAAAATCTTTGGATGCAGTGAGACGCTGTGGGCGCCAGGGGTTGGTTGGCGGCCATCACGGGGCAAATTTCCGCGCGAACTTTTCGCCCCCAGGATTCTCTAATGGGTATGGCCGCCGTAACGCGGGCCGTTGCCCTACGCTTATGTAAGCCGTGATCTGCCGCGTTGGCCGTTGTTCAGCGCAGTCACCCGGCCCTACCGGACCTGATGTCGTGACGGCATTGCTGGCCGGATTGCCCTTCCCCAATTCGGGATAATTGGCAATTTTGGCTTAACCCGATCGGGCGGACGGTACGAAGATGAATTGGAGACGCCTTCCATTCTGCCATTGCAGTTGCTGATGGCAGCGGGCGGCATCCTCACCGTGCGTCGCAACCAGCAGGATCGTCCCCGCATGCCATCCTGTCGCCTACCGCAACTGATTGAAGAAGTTTGAACGCGATGTCTACCTGTATTTCCGATCCGCACGCCGTCCATCCGCCTCAACCTCGCTTTCTCCGGGCGGCCAGCTCCGTGGGCGGTCAGCCACGGCATGTTCGCTTGCAGCGTCGGCATGAACTTTCGGGCGAGTGGGAATTGATTGCCGTGTATCGGCGGCCTGAGGATGCCACGGCCCGCGCCGCTGAGATGGCCTCGCAAGGCGAGGAGGTCCGAGTGGTGTCGTTCCTGTGCTGTCCCAGCGCTCCCTGAACCTGCCTCTGGCCCTGGCCAACTCTTTTCATTCGGACCGTTGGGCTTGGTCCGGAGTGATGAGTCCGGATTCGTGGGTCCGGTGCGCTGCCGTTGTGCCAGCGCCCGCGTTTCCGTAGCCGCTGTTCTATGGGGTGCGCATCCCTTCGGCCAGCGTGCGGTGACTTCCCTCCGTGGGGCTCAAGGGAGGCATTTGGCTCCCGAACACCACAACCCACCCAAGCCACCCACTTACGCCAAAAGCCCTATTTGCATCAGAACAGCAACTTCAAACCTCGCTGGTGGGGCGTTGTGGGGATCGAGCGGCCGCAAATGGCCCTTCTGCGCCGCGATGCATGCAGTCTTATCCTAAGCGCCATAGTTAAAAGGTGTTACGGCGCTTCTAACGTCCCCATGGTGTGCTCCGCTGGCTGCCGCCGACGTGTCTGCTGCCGGTCTTTCGCAAAAATTTAACGACTTTTGCGGCGGCAGCGCGTTTCCCAAGTTCCTTTGGCGTAACAGGCTATGACGGTTGTAACCGTCGCAACAGCTCACCAGCCCGAAGCGGTAGTTGACGTCACCGCAGAACGAACTAGATTTGGGCTTCAGTGGGAGTGAGTGGGGACGAGTGGGAATCGAATGATCCTTACGGGAAGCTATAGCCGCTCGCTCGATGAGAAGCTGCGAATTGCCATCCCGAAGGAAATCCGCGACGTCCTCACATTGCAACCCGGCGGCGCAATGTATGTTGCGCCCGGCACCGACGGCAGTCTGGTATTGTTCACCGAGGCGGAGTTTGCCCGCTTCGCGCAGCGTCTGGAGGCCAGTTCGCCAACCCAACAGAACGTCCGGGCCTTTATGCGGCTGTTCTACTCGCAAGCGCACCGCGTAGAGGTGGACAAGCAAGGGCGGGTCCGTATTCCGCCGGAGCTTGCTGAGCGTGCTCAATTGACCAAGGATGTGATGTTGCTGGGAGTCCGCGACCATCTCGAATTGTGGGACTTGCAGCAGTGGAAGGCGTACTGGTCCGACAAGAGCGGCGATTACGACAACCTGGCCGAGTCGGCTTTGCAGTAAACCAATTCCTGATCCCAGATCATACCGAGCCATCGGGCCAGCCCGGCCGAGTGATGCCGCATTCCTTCGGCCGAGCCGCCAGGTTTCGGGAGCGATTGGAGAAGCGTATAGCAGGCGACGTCCGTCCGTTTGTTCGCCAAGCGTAAGTACATGAGCAATGGGTTGCGGCCACCGACTATTGCTCACCGGACTCAACGAGTCCGGCAATGTCTTGCGGGTACGGAAGCAAGAAGCCTCCGGCTGCGAACAGCGTGCCGTGCCACCTTGTGACCCGGCACTGCAAGCACCCTCCCATTCCCAGTTTCACGGATGTCGGGGAGGGTGCCTTTTTTTCTCTTTTTCTCTTATCGCTTTCAACCGATCCATCTGTGGTTGAGCCGGCGACCGCGATCCATCTTGGCCGCGCGGCTTAATCCCCTCGGGCCTGCGGAAGGCTGCCGGATATTTTTCCTGGCCGCCGCAGTACCTGGAGCAGGCACGTTTGCCAGCCTCAAGCCAGTCGGTCACGGAGCGCGGCCGGCCAATGAGCTAAGGGTTGCTGAGCCAAGGGTTGCCCGGAGCGGTGCGCTAAGGTACCGTCAGGCCGTCGGGTAGTCGGCCCCCCCCCACGTATCCTGCGATTCCTGCGACTGCTATGCGGTACGAGCGTCTTGATGCTGAGCGGATCGTCCACACGCTGCACGGCATCGTGCGCCGCATCCAGCGCCGATTCCCGGGGGCCGGCCTGGTCAACGTCGCCGAAGAGTTACGGTCGGTTGCCGAGAAGGCAGCCCAGCGGGCCAACGAAATCCGCCGACCCTATATTGGGCTGCGGATCATCACCGCGTTGTTGGCCCTGGGGGCATTGACGATGATCCTGCTGATCGCGTCGAACCTCCAGCTTCGCGCCAACCTGGACGATGCGGTCGTGCTGGTGGAGTTTGCCGAGGCCGCCGGCGGCACCGTACTCTTTCTGGGCGCTATTGGATTGTTTTTGTTCGGCCTTGAGAACCGCTGGAAGCGGCGCCGCGCGATGGCCGCCCTGCACGAGCTGCGGGTGCTCGCCCACATCATCGACATGCACCAGGTGGGCAAACAACCCGAGCGGGTGCTGCTGGGCGAAGTTACCACTACCAAGACCCTGTTCGAGCTGAACCGGTACTTGAACTACTGCACGGAACTGCTGGCGATCATCAGCAAGATTGCCGCTTTGTACATTCAGGATTTTCCCGACCCGTTGGCGGTAACGGCCGTCGACGACGTGGAAAAGCTGGCCAGCGGCCTGGCCGACCGCATCTGGCAAAAGCTCCAGGTTGTCGCCGATTCGCTGCGGCGAGGCGATTTTACGGCAGTGGATGTGACGGCCGCCGTGGATCATGGCTTCACCGATGCCACCCCGGTCGATGGCGCACTGCCCAAGCGGGCCGATAAGACCCGCGAAGACCCTTCCGCGCCCCAAACGTAAACGGTGCCGTCGGCAAGCAGCCTGTGACCGCGCCCCCCTGTTCCCACGGCGTGGACGTGAGGCCGCCTCTGCGGGGCGATGCATCCCCGGTCCAGCGCCGATATGCTTAAGGATGAACGGGCCGCCACGTCGCTCGCCGGCCAAGTGGCGACGCCCTCCTGCCTCAGCAATCCTCCAGGTTTGAACCTTCCGACCTTGGCAACCGCCCGCACCGATATCCTCGCTTTGACACTCGACGACCTGGTGGCCTTCAGCAACCGGGGCACGGTGAAACGCGCTCTGAAAGAGGTTCAAGAAAACCTCGTGGTAGCGAAGCTTGTTGAAACCCCCGCCGGCGAAGTCACCTTCCACTGGGACGATGGCCGCGTTTCCACGCTGCCCGAGGGCGGCACGCTCCGCGACGGCCGTTGCACCTGCCCGGCCGCTGGAATCTGCCGGTGCTTGATCCGGGCCGTATTGGCGTACCAGCAGCGCCATGTGGGAGGTGAGGGTTCGGCCCCGCCTGCCGAAAGCGCCCCGCAGGCCGCAGCGCCGCCGTCGGGCGAAGGTGGCGCAACGGTCCCGGCCGATTTGGACCTTTCACCCGGGGACGAGTCACCTCAAGGAGGCCAGCCCAGCGACGGGATGGCTCTGACCGATCGCGCGCAGGCGGCCGCTGCACCGTCGTGGGACCCTGGCAACATCAGCGATGAGCAACTGGCTCAATCCTTCACCAAGGCGCAACTCACCAAGGCCCGCAAGGCGTTTGAACAGGGGGAACTGGTTGAACTGGTCCGAGGTGCCAAACCGCAGGCACATTTTCACCAGCGATCCACCACGATCCGGTTCCTGGTGCCGGGCGACCCGCGGTACTTTCACTGCGATTGTGCGGAACATGCGTCGTGCGGTTGCGCCCCGCTGGCTGTTTGGGCCTTTCGGCAACTGCCGGCCGATCGCGAGGCCGGGCTGGTTTCCACGCAAGCCGTCAAGGCTCTGGTGCCGGCCGAACTGCTGGACACTATTGCGCAACTGCTCGCCGAGATGATCGAAATCGGCCTGGGCAATGTTCCTGGTGCATGGAAGGACCGTTTGGTTCGGGCCGCCGCACGGTGCCGCGCAGAAGGGCTGCCTTGGCCGGCTGAGATCATCGGCGAAATGCTTCACCTGCACCAGCAGTACCACGAACATAGCGCGCTGTTTGAAAGCCAGTCGCTGGCCGCGTTGGCTGGCGAATTGCTCATCCGCTGTGATGCCATCCAGAACCAACCGCCAAGCGTACCCCAACTGCTGGTACGCGGCGCCGCCAACGACACGCTCACCGAGGTCGGTTCGGCCAGGCTGGCCGGCTTGGGCTGCTGGGTGGCTCACCGGCGGCGGAGTATCGAAATGTTCGCGTTCTTGCAGGACAGCGACTCGGGCACCTTGGTCGCTGTCAACCGGAACTTTGAAAACCCATCCGACGCTCCAACCCATCACGACTTTGCAAATCTGGCCCGCCGTGCCATCACCAGGGGTATGTCGCTGGCCGCCATCGGCTCAGGCATCCTGGTCGTTCAAGGAGCCAAGCGCACCGCTAACCGGCGGCTGGTCCTGGGACGCAAGCCCGCGGCGTTGCACAGCCAGGCATTCGCTTGGGAAAAGCTGCGGCCGCCGCTGCTGATCGACGACTTCGCCGCGCTCGATGCTCAACGGGCATCGCTGCCGCCCTCGTCGCTGCGACCTCGCCGCGTGACCGAGGACCTGTATGTGCTGGAAGTCGCGCAGGTAGAAGCCGTGGAATACGACCCGATCGCGCAGACGATTCGGGCAACACTTCGCGATGACCGTGGCGGGGTGGCCGAACTGCGCCATCCCTATACCACCGGCGGCCAGAGCGGTTTTGAAGCCCTGCTCACAACACTAGGACATGTGGCCCCCGGACGACCAGAGGAACGGCAAAGCGGCGATGGCCTTTATGTCAAGTACGTGGCTGGCCGCGTGCAGCGCAGCGCCGCCATGCTGGCAATCGCTCCCACCTGTGTTGTGTTTGAAACGCCGCAGGGTCGCATGGCCCTGCAGCCTTGGGTCGATACGGCCAGCGAAGCCCAGCGGATTGTGGCGGCCGTGCCCGGCATCGACCGGCCCGAGGAAACGGCAGACGAAGCGCCACATTCACAAAATCATGGAACGGATGCGGGCGGGGCGAATGATTCCGCCACCTGGCCGGATGATGCTCTGAACCTGCTGGGCGAATTGTTTCTGCTGGGGGCTCGCCGCGCGGACGCCAGTATGGTTCGACAATGGCACGATTTGGCCGCCCAGGGCGAAAGCTACGGCTACGACCGCTTATCACAGTCCGTCCACCGTCTGGCCCAGGCTCTGGAGGAAAAGTCGCACCAGACACGGTGGAATCCCAAGCATGCCGTGGAACTTGCGACCGCCTTGGCCGTAGCCTTGCGGATGGCGATGGACATGCCGCCGGTTCAACCGCCGGCGGCCTCTCCCTTGGCCCGGGCGTAATCGTCGGGCGTGTCAATATCGGCGGCTCGCGGCATCGCAAAGGGTACTTCGCAGACCGGCCTTTGCGTCAGCAGGGCATTGACGCCCTGGTTCTCGCCCAGACGGTTGACGTCGTCGGCCAGCAGCCAGGGGAACAGCACCGGGTGGCCGCGCCGCCCGTCGTGCGTCGGCACCAGGATTTCTTGACCGCGGCGTGCATGTTCCGCCAACAGACCGCGGATCACCTCAGCAGGAAGCTCAGGAATGTCGGCCGGCGCCAACAGCCAGGCATCGGCGGGTTGGGGCCGCCATCGCGCGGCGACGTACTCCAGCGCCAGGCGGACCGACGCTTTCATGTCGGGCGGAGGATCCCGGGCAACCACGACTTCAGCCCCGGCTTTTCTCGCTATTTGAGCCAGTTGCATATCGGATGGATGAACCACCACGATGCGATGGTCAACACCTGCCGCCTTCCACCGGCTCAATCCTTCCTCCACGATGGTATGATGCCGCCACGGCAGCAGCAGCTTGGCCGTGCCCATGCGGCGGCTGCGCCCGGCGGCGGGTACGATGGCAAAGGAACGCCCGATGTTCAATGCACGCTGCTCGCATGGAGAAGGAAAGGGTTCGGCCGGCGCCGCTGGTGCGTCTGTTTCAACCCCTTCGAGTTGAAACGATGTGCTTCTGCCATATCGTTCCGCAAGAGTGCGAGGGGGAACGGGCGACCAACGGCCCTGCTCTTCGGAACGACATACCCCTACCATATCGCCCCGCAGGTGACCTGACCAATCCCGGCAATCGACCAATGCCATTGACGCTGTTTCGTACGGACCTGTTTCCGATGCCGCTCCCGCCGGAGCACCGCTTTCCGCTGGCCAAGTATGCAGGCGTGGTGCGTTGGGCACAGCGGCAGGGCCAGCGGTTTGAGCTGCGGATTGCCCCGGCGGCCTCCGACGAGCAGCTACTGCTGGTCCATACGCCGGACTATCTTCAGCGACTTGTGGCCGGCCAGCTCACGCCGCTGGAAATTCGGCGGATCGGTTTTCCCTGGTCGGCCGAGTTGGTGGAGCGCTCGCGACGTTCGGTGGGGGCAACCATTGCGGCGGCCACGGTTGCATGGCGGCGGGGCTTCGCCGCCAATCTTGCCGGAGGCACCCACCACGCCTTTGCCGATAGCGGGCAAGGCTACTGCGTATTCAACGATGTTGCCGTGGCCGCCCGCGTGCTGCAGCGCGAGGTCGGGCCCGTTCCGATCGCCGTCATCGACTGCGACGTTCATCAAGGCAACGGTACGGCCGCCATTTTCGCCGGTGATCCGAGCGTATTGACGTTCTCCATCCACGGGGCGAAAAACTTCCCGTTCCGCAAATGCGATGGCGACATTGATATTGGCCTGGCCGATGGGACAGGCGATACCGCATACCTGGCGGCCCTGGAAGCTGGACTGTACCAGGCGCTCGATCGAGCCCGGCCTCGCCTTGCGTTCTACATTGCCGGAGCGGACCCTTACGTGGGCGATCGCCTGGGACGACTGGCGCTGTCGCAGCAAGGGTTAGCTGCACGCGATCGGATGGTGATGGCGGCCTGCCGCGATCGCCGCATCCCCGTGGCCTTGGCCCTCGGCGGGGGCTATGCGCCCAATATTGACGACATCGTGTCCATCCATACCCAATCGCTGGAAGTCGCCCAAGAAGTGTTCGCGGGCGGAGACTGAACGGTGCCGCCCCCCGAAGCAGCGGGTTGCATCGCTGCACGCACTCCGTGGTTGCCTCGCCCCGCTGCGGCCGACACAATGATGGCCTCGGTAGCGTTTGTGCTGGGCGTTGCTTCCCCATTCATTCTCAAAGTGGCTGCTTGTCATGGCCAACGAGCTTTGCTTTTTGACGGCTGTCGAACTGGAGCGGCGCATTCGCAGCCGTGAGCTTTCAGCCCGCGAGGTGATGGAGGCCCACCTGGAGCAGATTGACCGCGTCAATCCCAAGGTCAATGCAATCATCACGTACTTGCCGGATCATGCCCGGCAGGGTGCGGCCGCGGCCGACGAAAAGCAGGCCCGGGGCGAACCGCTGGGCCCGCTGCATGGCCTGCCGGTAGCGCACAAGGACCTGGTTACCACCGCGGGAATCCGAACCACCTGGGGCTCGCCCATCTACCGGGACTTTGTGCCCGAGCAGGACGCGCTCATTGTCGAGCGGCTCAAGCAGGGCGGCGCCATCACGATCGGCAAGACGAACGTGCCCGAGTTTGGCGCCGGTTCGCAAACCTTCAATGAAGTGTTCGGCGCGACGCTCAACCCTTACGATCTGACCAAGACCTGCGGCGGCAGCAGCGGCGGAGCGGCCGTGGCGGTGGCAACCGGCATGATCCCCATTGCCGACGGCAGCGATACGGGGGGCTCGCTTCGCAACCCGGCCAACTATTGCAACGTGGTGGGGTTTCGGCCTTCGCCGGGCCGCGTTCCGATGTGGCCCACCGAAACCGCCTGGTTCCCCATCTCCGTGCAGGGGCCGATTGCCCGGACGGTCGAAGACGTAGCCCTCATGCTGACGGCGCTGGCCGGTCCCGACCCGCGTTCGCCCATCGCCATCGCCGAGCCTGGTAGCCGGTTTGCGGAGCCGCTGGACTGCGACTTCAAGAACGTGAAGATTGCCTGGAGCCGCGACCTGGGAGGACTGCCCGTCGATCCCCGCGTCACCGAGGCCATCGAAAGTCAGCGGAGCACGTTCGAACAAACGCTGGGCTGCGTGGTCGAGGATGCCCAACCCGACTTCTCCGATGCCGACGAAATCTTCAAAGCGTGGCGGGCCTGGCGGTTTGAACTGCGGTTCACCCCGCTGATCGAGCAATACCCCGACCTGATCAAAGACACCATCCACTGGAACGCCAAGGAGGGTGCCAAGCTGACTGGGCCGCAACTCAGCCGGATCGAGAAGAAACGGACCGAGTTGTACCACCGGCTGCGGGTCTTTATGCAGCAGTATGAGTACCTGATTTGCCCGGTCAGCCAAGTGCCGCCGTTCGACGTCACCCAGCCGTACATCACCGAGATCAACGGCCAACAGATGGGTTCGTACATCGACTGGATGAAGTCGTGCTACTACATCACGGTGACGGGTCATCCGGCCATTTCGATGCCCTGCGGCTTCACCGCCGAGGGCCTGCCGGTGGGGGTGCAGATCGTGGGCCGGCATCAGGATGATTTTGGCGTGCTCCAGCTAGCGTATGCCTTCCAGCAAGTAACAGGCGTGGCCCAGCGGCGCCCCGAGATTGCCCTGTAGCCGCACCGGGCAATGCCGGCCTGGAAAGCCAGCGCGATAAGGCCAAAAACTCACCGCGGCAGGCCTTGAAATGCCGAAGCCTCGTCGCTTGTTTGGCCTGGGGGCGCGCGGTATGTTGCATCCGCCTTTCGCCTCGAATGGTTCCGCCCGTGCCAGGTTTGTCTCGGACCGTTTGCC
>CAZEEG010000046.1:25807-40799 GCA_964511065.1 uncultured Pirellulales bacterium
CTCGGACCGTTTGCCCGGAACGTTCGTCGGCACGCGCGTAGCCCCCGGGCACCTGCTGGCGCCGCTTCGCCCGTGGCATCGATCAGGTTCATCCACTCACCCGTCCTAAAGGAATATACCCATGTTAAGGAAATGGAGTTGCCTGGCAGCAGTCGTATCGCTGCTGTTTGCCGTCGGCTGCGGAGGCGGTGCCGATCAGCCCGGCGGACCGCACGGCGGTGTCGATACCCTGGGCATCAGCTACATCCAGGCTCAGCACCAGGGCTTTCTGCTGATCCGTCCCAAGCAGATCATCGAGTCGCCGGTGGTACGGTCGCTGCTTGAGGTGATCCCCGAGGGTGAGGACCCGTTTGGCGAGATGCGCGAAGACCTGGGGATCGATCCGCGTACGGTGGAAACCGTCGTGCTGATCGGCGGCGGCAAGCCCGAGGCGATCCGCAGTGCCGCGGAAGATGTTGCCCGGGGCGGCGTGCCCAGCACGAAACAAGAAGACATCAGCGGCTGCATCGTAATTCATGCAACCGTGCCAATCGAGGAAGAGCTGAAGAACCATCCGGGCCTGAAGAACCACCAGCAGGCCAAGCACGGCAGCGCGACCTACCTGAAATCGCCCGACGATTCCGCACCGTCGCTGTACTTCATCGATCCGCAGACGGTGTTGCTGGCGTCAGACCACGAGATCGGCAACTTTATCGACCATCCGGCGGCATCCGGACCGCTGCACGAATTGGTGGCCAAGGCCGACCTGGATCACGACATCGTGGGCCTGGGCGTGATGGGTGAACTGTCCAAACTGGTCGAGAATCCGCCCGAGGGCGTCGCGGTGCCGGCGGCGGGGAAAGGCCTGCTCGACGCGGCCCAAAACATCCGTTCGGGGAATCTCGTGATCGACGTGGGCAGCGCCCCCTCCCTGCAAACCCAGGCCACGTTCAACGAGGCCAGTTCAGCGGAGAAATTCCAGAAGTTGCTCAGCGGCTATATCGAGTTCGGCAAGGCGGCGGCCATGATCGCGCTGCCTGACATGCAATTCCCGGACGGGGTCGACAAGGACGCCGTGGTGGCATTGCTGATGGAGACGGTCCAATCGTTGGCGTTGAAACAGGAAGGAACGAACGTCACGCTGTCAGCCGCCACGCCCAAGGATTTTCATGCTCGGCTGGAAAAGATTCTGCCGGGCCTGGTCGCGGCCAGCCACAGCGCTGCGCGCGACGCCGCGGCCCTGAATAAGCTCCGCCAGATTACACTGGCCATGCACATTTACGACAACAGGCACGACCACTTTCCGGCCGACATTGTCGCCGAAGATGGGACGCCATTGATGAGCTGGCGAGTGGAATTGCTACCGTACCTGGATGATGGGTACGGCGACGTCTACAAACAACTTCGCCGCAACGAACCTTGGGACAGCGAACACAACGCCAAGCTCTTGGCCCAAATGCCGGACGTTTTCGCCCTGGGTGTCCCGGCCGATGGCAAGACCGACGCGCTGGCTCCCGCCGGCAACGGCGCCTGGGGCGGCAGGGATCAACCGCTGAAATTGACGGAAGTCCGGGACGGCGCCTCCAACACCGTGGCATTGGTGCAGGTGCAACCGGACCGCGCGGTGCCGTGGGCCAAGCCGGGCGATTATGCCTTCGACCCCGACGATCCGGCCGCCGGCTTGGGCGCCAGTGCCGACGCCGAGGAAGTGTTGGTCGTCCTGATGGACGTATCGGGGCGGTCAGTGCCGAAGTCGCTGTCGGCCCAGCAGTGGAAGGCCCTGTTCACCTGCGATGGCGGCGAAGTGGTCGATTTCCTGTTCCATGTTCCGGGCCGTGCGGCCCCGGCTGCCGTGCCGGAGCCGAACGTGTTCCAAGGGATCGACTGATTGGCCGCTCGGCCAGCGCGCCGCGGCCCTCTGAACCGTGCATGTCGGGCATGAGCCGTAGGTCCGGCTACCTGCCGGACACAAGACGGGTGGAATGGCGAACCACCGTCGAAACACCAGATTGCCAGAGTCATCGTGCCGCAACCGTGCGCGGCCGGTGGAACCGGCCCTATGGCAATCCGAATTTGAGCGTGATTACATCTTTATGTGGTCCTTGGCCACCGTCAGCTTTGCCAGGCGTTGGTGGTTGGGCACCGCGCCCACGCCGGGCGTTTCCGCCGCGGCCACGTGCGGCACGCCATCGGGGCCGGGCGTCAATTCCAGGGCCGGTTCAGCCAGGTCTTCGTGATAAAACCGGCTGGAAGGAAAAATGTCGGCCGGATAGGTGAAGTTGTCGAGCATCGCGAGGGCGGCACAAATACGCGCTCCCACGGCACTTTCCAACATGCCGCCTACCCAGCAGGGAATGCCGGCCTCGCGGCACGCGTTATGAATCGCCACCGCCGGTGTGAGGCCGCCCACCCGACCGGGTTTGATGTTCACATACCGGCAGCTCCCCTGCTCGATCGCCTGCCGCGCGCGATCCAGCGAGGTCACGCTTTCGTCGAGGCAAACCGGCGTGCGGATCGCCTGTTGCAGCCGGGCGTGGTCGAGCACGTCGTCGTGCTGAAGCGGTTGCTCGATCATGGCCAGGTTGAACGCATCCACCTCCCGGAACAACTCCACGTCGCTCAGCCGGTATCCGCTGTTGCAGTCGATATGGAACGTGTGATCGGGAAATTCCCGGCGCACGGCCCGGAGCATCGGCAAATCCCAGCCGGGCCGGAATTTCAGCTTCACCCTGGGAAACCGCTGCTCCACGGCCTGGGCGATCCCCGCCAACAGGTCGTCGATGCAATCCATCACGCCGAAATCGGCCCCCACCGGGGCCATATTCCGTGTGGCGCCCAGCAACTGGTGCAGCGGTTGTTGTTGCTGCCGCGAGTGCAGGTCCCACCAGGCCGTATCGAGGGCCGCCTTGGCGAATGGATTGCCCTTGAAGTGGGCCAAGGCTGCCTGAAGCTGCTCGCCGCTGGTGATGTCCTGGCCCAACAGGGCGGGCGCCAACCAGGAGCGCACGCAGTGAAACACCCCGGCCGCCCATTCAGGGCTGTAGCAGGGCGCGGCAAACGGCGCGGCTTCGCCCCAGCCTTGCAACCCCTCGCTGTGCAGACAGACCAGGACGCTTTCAATCGCCGCGTCTTCTCCGTAGGCCGTGCGCCAAGGATAGATCAGCGGCATGGCCACGTGATAGATGTCGATGGACTCAATCCGCACGGCAACTCCTTGGCGGCTGTTTGGCGGCAGAGGCGGGTGGCTACTTGTCTTCCCAAATCGGCGGCGGTTGAATTTCGTCGGCCGGACGATTGCCGCAGTCGGATCGCCCGCTGCCCTCCAAGCGGCTGATCGCCCGCACCGTCATGTCGCCTTCACACACAATCTGACAACTGAGCCGCACGCCGGAGATACCCCGTGCCCGCAGTACTTCCTTTTCAGCGGCCGTCATCCGTTCCGGTTCGCCTTCGACGAATTCCACCCGGCAGGTGGTGCAGCGGGCATGTCCTCCGCAGGCGTGCAGTTGGTCGATACCGGCCTCGTCGCACAGAGCCAGCACCAGTCGCTTGCCAGTGGGAACCTCAAACGTTCCGACGTTTTCAACCGTCAACTTGGGCATTGTCTTCCTTTCGCGGTGTTTCCCGGGGGGGTGAAGGCTGCGGGCCTGCGTTCCTCCCGCACCTTGTCGGGCGGCCGCATTGCAACCCATCCTGGCATAGATGGTAAGCTTGCGGGCGAAAGTTGCAACAAAGTGGCGGCGGCCAATGTGGGCACTGCTTTTGCCGCAGTGATCCACGAAAATTTTTTTGACGGCCCCGGCGGCCGGAATTCGACATTGGGGGCTGAAAGCAGTCTCAGTTGGGCAGTCAAGGGGCCGGATTGCCTGCCATTTTCAGCTCCCTCGGGGGGCAGCAGCAGGGACCGCGAATTGTAACCCCTTCTCAATACGGCACATCGGCGCTGATCCCCCTCAATTTGCCCTTTGCATTCGCCGATGAGGGTCCTAAGATTCGGACGCTTGGAGCCTGGGCTGCTCCGGCCGGCTACCGGCGGTGCCATTTCCTATATGACAGCACCACCGCTGGTACGGCCGCGGCCCCGGCGGCAACGCCATCAAGCAATCATTGACGCCACGTACGCGCGTCGAGGGAGGCGGTCAGGCCGCACGCACCCAGCCAGCTATGAACCGCGGGAAATCTCCGCAACCGCGTTTGCGAGTCCGCTTCTGGCAACCCCTTTGCACGCGACGCAGCGATGCCGCGGAACATTTCCGGAAACTTCACGTCGGTCAAGAAAAAGCGAGGAACCAGTCGATGAACGACAAACTGATTGCAAAGCTCAATGTGTGCCTGGCCCACGAGTGGACCGGCGTGGCCCAGTACAGCCAGATGGGGTTCTTGGTGAGCGGGCTGTGGCGCGAGCCTTATGCCGAGATGTTCTTTGACAGTGCCAAGGAGAGTTTCTCCCACGCCCGCCGCGTCGGCGACAAGATTGCGGCGATGGGCGGCGTCCCCACACTGGAGCGGAACAAGGTTCAGGTGGGCGACGACATCCACGGCATGTTGCAGCACGCGCTGGAATTTGAGCAGACGGCCGTGAAGCACTACCTCGAAGCCCTGGAGATGGCCGACGGCGTCGACCGTCCGCTGGTGGTGCTGCTGGAAGATATCCTGCTGGAAGAGCAGGACGGGGTCGACCAACTGTCCAAGATCATCCGCGACCAGAGCAAAGCGGCCGGAACGGAAGGTCACAAAAAGAGCAAGACCGGCTAATTTTGGCCAACCAGGGGAACCGTAGTTCCCCCTCGGCACAGCCAAATGCTAACCACACGCTGATACCGGCAGCCCGATCAGGCCGATTCAGCCTGCCGAAACTGGGACAGCGAAAGAATGGCGGGGGTGGCTTCGGTCGCCCCCGCTTTTTGTGTGGCCGGATTGGACGTGTGCCGCGACGGCAACGCCCAGTCCACGCTTGGCGATGCGGTACGGCCCGCCGCCCCGCCGCGTCCCAGACTCATCCGCAATTGTCCCACCTGCTCGGGAGTGAGCGCAATCGAAGTCTGGTTATACCAGCCGGTCGATTCCGACCACGATTGCTGCACCAAGGAGAGCGAAGCCCCAGGCGTGGACGACATCACAAGCAACAACCGCTCCCGATCGGTCGCACCGGGAATCACTGCCAGTACTGGATGGTCGAACATAGTACAGGAGGGAATCGGGGGGATGAATTCTTGGCTGGCGGGAATTGAGACTGAGTCTCACTTGCAGCATCTTAAAAACCAGCACCCAGCGCTGTCAAGCTCTTATGCCGCAATTCCTCAAGCGGCTGCCAAACTCCAAGTGCAACAAGCCTTTCGTGGATCGTTGCGCTTTCCATTTCCGGTTGTCGAACTGTCGATGCCACAAATCGTCGGTTTTCCAGCGCAAGTGGCCGCATCTCGGTGAGCCCCGTATCAAAGAACACGCGCCTGAACTGCGCAGGTGTCAGTACGAAAAGCTCCGCCCCCAAGGTATGGCCCAGGGCCGTGGAACCCGGCATAAGTGCATCTTCCGGCATTTTGTCATACCCAAGTCCTACCTGAGGCCTGCCGGCACCATGGAAGGTGACAAGCCGCCACGATACGATGAGTTGCAAAGTGGCAAACCCCGGCGACGTGTTACCACCTCCGACCATGCCATCGCTCCGCCTGCGGCAAACGGACCATTCTGTCACGCTCCATGTTCTCGTCCGACCAATATGAACTGCTCGACTTTGGCCTGGGGCGAAAACTGGAACGGCTGGCAGGCCTGCTGCTGGACCGTCCCAGCCCAGCCGCGCAAGAAGCCTCGCAGCGACACCCTCACCTTTGGTCCAAAGCCGATCGCCGCTACCGCCGAACCGGATCGAACCTGCAAGGCGTGTGGGAGCCCGGCGACCGCTGGCCGGCGCCCTGGCAACTTCGCTGGCGCAATCTCATCTTGGAACTGAAAGCCACGCCCTTTGGCCACCTGGGCGTCTTTCCCGAACAGGCCGAGAATTGGGATTGGCTCCAGCGGTTAATCGCTGCCGGTGCTGCACAACAGGCCGACTCGTCCGCGCTCCCGCAACCTCGCGTGCTCAACCTGTTTGCATACACGGGCGGTTCCACCCTTGCGGCCGCGGCTGCCGGTGCCGAGGTGGCCCATGTCGATGCCGCCCGAAACGTCGTTACCTGGGCACGTTCCAATGCCCAGCTATCTGGCCTGGGCTCGGCCAGGGTTCGCTGGCTGACCGAGGACGCCGGCCGGTTCGTCGCTCGCGAACGCAAGCGCGGCCGGCGTTATGAGATCATTGTGCTGGATCCGCCCAGCTACGGGCATGGTCCCAAGGGACAACCGTGGCGACTGGAACATGACCTGCCAGCCTTGCTGACCAACTGCGCAGCCCTATTTTCTGAGCATCCCCTGGGTGTATTGTTCACGTGCCACTCGCCGGGATTCGACCATCACGCCATGCAAACGGCGCTGGCTGAGGCCGGTTTCCCGCTGCACCGTGGCCACACCAGCGGAGGCGAACTGACACTGGCTACGAAGGATGGCCGCAAGCTGCACGCGGGCTGGGTGGTCCGGTGGTCGGCACTGCCGCTATGCTAGCGATTGAACCGATTTTGCGCGGACAAGCGCCGCTTTCCTGACCAAGACAACTCGCAGGTAACGAGAATTGCAATATGGCCCAACTGAGCCATTTCGACGACCAGGGCGCCAGCCGGATGGTCGATGTTTCTGACAAGGAGGCAACCAGGCGTGTCGCCCGGGCAAGCGGCCACGTGGTGATGCAGCCGGAAACGCTGCAATTGATTCGCAACCGGGGGCACGCCAAGGGCGACGTATTGGAAGTGGCTCGACTGGCCGGAATCATGGCCGCCAAGCGGACGGGCGACTTGATTCCGTTGTGTCACCCGTTGCCGCTGGAAAGCGTGACCATCGGCTTCACGTTTCCCGATGAAACCACGGTGGCGATCGACGCCACCGCTGCGATCACCGCCAAGACCGGCGTGGAGATGGAGGCGCTCACGGCCGTTTCGGTTGCAGCCCTGACCATCTACGACATGTGCAAGGCCGTCGACAAGGGCATGACGATCACGCAAGTGCGCTTGGAAGAAAAGACCGGCGGCAAGAGCGGCCACTACGTGCGTTCATAGTCGTGTGCGCCGATCACCGCATCCCTCGATGGCCGCGCTGGCTGCAAATCGCATCGTCTTGCCGGGCAAGTCGCCTATGGCTCGACGACAAACTTCACTTCCGCGGTGCCGATCTTATCGCCCACCATGTCGTGCACGGTGAGTTGCAGCTTGTGCTCGCCGGGATTCATCCGCGCCGGGAGTTCAACCTGGTAGCTGATGAAAAAGTCGTGGCGAAGGTTCTGGCAGGTCTCGGTAACCACCGGCAACACGTGCGGTTCGGTCTCGACGGGCCGACCCAACCGGTCAAAGATCAGGTAGCTGGCCCGGAACTCCGTCCGAAAACCTTCGGCCTGCCGCTGGGCAACATAGTTATCCAACTCGGCGTACAACAATACCATGTCGCCCGGTTTGAACGAGTTGCTGGGGAACGGTTCCACCACGCCAAAGCTTTGGACGGCCGTGCAGAATGTCAGGCCGCGAACCTCCAGCGAGGCCAGTTCGCCCAACCGCACCGCTGCGTCGCGGAAGTACTGCCTGGCCTCGGCCGCCCGAAGCTGCCGGTTGGGAATGCGGTTCTCATCCAGGTACGTGGCCAGACCGTAGATGAACTTGTTCCAGAATTCCTGTTCCGCCAGCGACAAGCCGGCGATCGGTTCCAGGGCTTCCTCGCGCCGACCGGCCATCACGTACAGCAGACGCAGGTAGACCTGTTGCCGGAGTTGGTCGGCCGTTTCCGCTGGTCCGGCCGACGTGGTTTCCAGTCGTGCGATGAACGCGGTGAGCAGCTCCTGCCACGATGCGTCTTGCAGGCCGGCAGCAGCCATGCCCTGCGATGCGGCGTCGCCGGCTGCCGGTTCGACACCTGCGTTCGTGTCGCGCGCAAAGCTGGCCAACACCGTGTCGTTGCCACGGTGCGAGCGGCCGGCGCCGCTGGGCGATTCTTCCGCAAAAGCCTGGACCACCGGCCCCGCCGACGGCTTGGGGATGGGCCGGGCCGCGGAGATCGCAGCCAGCAGTTCCGGAGCCCCCGTGTCGGGATATGCCGCCAGCAGGGTTTCGTAGGCCTTGAAGACTTCTTCGGGCGGTGGCGGCAAACGGCGGGTCGCTTTGTCTTTGTTCGCCGGGGTCTGCCGCACTTCAGGGAACGGTGCCGGCTCACCTGGCTGGCGGGTTGATGGTACTTCGCTTTCCGCCGTGGCCAGTTGGACCGCGCCCGTAGGCTCAGCGGCATCTTCACTGCCTGGCACCACATCGGCATAGGGATTACGAACCGACGTACCGTTGATTGCCCAACGGCGGCTTGAGGTGGGCTGCTCGGCCGCATCCGCAGCCGCGCCGCCCAAGGACGCATCGCCGGCAGAGGCAGCTTGCTGGTCCTGTGTCTCGCCGCTTCCGGCCCCTTCGAGCGAGCCTTGCAGCATCCGCAACAAGCCCGGCAGCAAGGTCGGATCGCACTGGGCCAGGTCGTTCTGCATCCGCTGCCGGGCCTCGGGCGTGAGCTTGCCCTGGGCCTGGAGCTGGTCGAGCGTGGCCTTGATCTGGTCGTGCGATGCCGAGGGCGCAGCTTCCGGCGTACCCTGGCCATCGCTGGCCGTGGCGATGCCGGCCGCGGCACCTGGCCCGACCGAATTCACGCCGGCGACCTGGGGCGCAGCGCCGCCGCTCGCGGCGGCTGATGCTGCGTCTTGAGGGCTTTCGGTATTGGCCGCCGCATCGGCCAGGGCAGCCTTGCCCAAGTCGCGGCTGGCAACCAGCGAGTGGCATCCGCAGGCCGTCATGGCCAAGGATACGATCAGCGCAAGGCGAGTGAATCCGTCCATGGATCGTAGCAGCGCTTAGAGGAATCCCTTCGGCGATGGTCCCTTCCACCGATGCGCCGGCCCAGCCGGCCTGACCCTGCGGCTCGCGACAGATACCGGCGAACGAACGGCCAGCCGCGCGCAGCGCAGGGGGCGACATCCATGCCGCGGCAGCGGCGGAAAAGACAACGCGAAGTGAACACTTGGTGAAGAAGCCGGGCCGGAGAATAGTCGCGTTCGCCGCCGGCCGCAAGACGAACTCCGCCCTGACGGTCATTTGACCGTGGTGCCCATTTCCAGGTGATCCAGCAACGGGACATTGGCTTCCCACACGGCGTTTGACCCCACCGATCGGGCCAGTCACAATGGCGGGCACGCTCCACCCAAGGGCATCGGCCACCGATTGCCGCCGGTTCTTTGTCGCCCATTACCACCAACGACGAAAGGGCGCCCGATGATGCTAGCGATGCTGCGTTCGATCCTGCCCTGCCTGCTATGCTTCGCCGCACTTTCTGTCGCAACGCCCGATACCTCGGCCAGCGAGAAGTCCGGTGCAGAAGCCGACAAGGCCAAGCGGCCAAACTTCGTGCTGGTGATGGCCGACGACCAGGGCTGGGGCGATGTCGGATTCAACAGCGATTCGGCCCTGCAAACACCGGTGATGGATGAACTGGCAGCCACGGCACTCCGTTTCGACCGCTTCTATGCTGCCGCGCCCGTCTGCTCGCCAACCCGGGGTAGCGTGCTCACCGGCCGGCATCCCAACCGCTTCGCATGTTTCAGTTGGGGGCATACCCTGCGCCCGCAGGAAATCACCGTGGCCGAGGCCCTCAAGGAAGCCGGCTACACCACCGGCCATTTTGGCAAGTGGCACCTGGGCTCCATGCGCAAAGCGAGCCCGATATCGCCCGGCAACTCAGGCTTTGACCGCTGGGTTTCCAGCCCCAATTTCTATGAGAACAGCCCGCTGTTCAGCGAGAATGGCAACGTGATTCAAACCCAGGGCGAAAGCTCGATGGTCACCGTGGACCAGGCCCTGGAGTTCATCTCAGAAGCTGCCAAGAATGACCAGCCGTTTCTGGCAGTGGTTTGGTTTGGCAATCCACACTTGCCGCATCAGCCTTGGCCGGAACTGAAAGCGCTCTACGCCGACCAACCCCAACAACTGGCCAACTATTGGGCCGAAATCACCGGCATGGATCGGGCGCTGGGCAAGTTGCGCCAAGAGCTGCGCCGCCTGGGTGTCGCCGACAATACGCTCCTGTGGTACACCAGCGATAACGGTGCTACCACGCCAGGTTCCACCGGGGGGCTTTCTGGCCGCAAGGGCAACCTGTACGAGGGCGGCCTCCGCGTACCCGCCATGATCGAGTGGCCTGCCCGCATCCGCTCGCACCGCGTGATCGACGTTCCCTGCGGCACCGTCGATATGTATCCCACGCTGCTGGAACTGGCCGGTGCCCAGCCGGCCCATCAACCGCCGCTGGATGGCGTGAGCCTGGCAAGTGTGATCGACGGCAAGCCGCTACAGCGCGAGCACCCCCTGGGATTCTGGGTGTACCCGGCCGCGGGCCGTGGGATGCGCAGTGCCGAGCTGCTTCGCCAGCAGAAAGCCGAACCTCCCGATGCTCCGCTGCCGCCGCACGAATCGGCCGCAGCGTTCCAGTCTTTCGGGCCGTATTCGCCCGACGATCGGCCCGGCCATGCCGCGCTGATCGACGGCGACTATAAGTTGCACCGCATTCCGGCAGGTGGCGGCCAGCGAGGCAAGCAAACCCCGGACGCCGCCGGCCCCGCGCGCTTCACCTACAAGCTCTTCAACCTGGCCGACGATCCCCAAGAAAAGCGCGACCTTGCGGCGCAACAGCCGCAACGCCTGGCCGCCATGCAAGCAGCCCTGGAACGTTGGCAGCTGTCGGTCATTCGTAGCCTCAATGGCGAGGACTACCGCTAGAGCCAAGTGCCGGCAGATGGCCGTTACCGACAGAAGTTAACGGCGTAGTATCCGCGCCAACCCGGCCGCTGGGCCACAATGAATCGCTGCCGACATTCGCCCTTCTGGCTGCCGCGGCTTGGGGCAACCGATCAGCGCGGCACGAGCGGATCGCGGTGCCAGAAAGGGCGGGGGCGTTTTGCCTGGGGGGCACCGTGTCCACTTGCATTTCTGGCAAACCGGTCTGGACGCGGTGCGGTAATTCTGGCATCGTTCCGCCGCTTCTATTCTACCGGAATCTAACATCCCCCTGCCCTGCCTGGCTGACGGCCAGTCCGCGCGCCAGCGGCAAGGTACCGCTTGCGCTGCATGCCAGGTAAAGGTGTCCATGGCTGTTCGCGCCGCGTTGCCGGTGCTCGCAGTTGGATGAACACCACCAGGGAGCAAGGGGACAGGAGATAGCATGTTTGTACGCGCCACGATCGTCGCCGCGGCTCTAGTCGGCTGGTCGCTCGATCTGCCGGCCGCTAAGGCCGAGCATTGGTCCCAAGGCATCGCCACGCACTCCAAAGGGCCGGTGGACCTGACGAGCAAGCCGGGCTTGATGGGCCAGGTGGTCAACGGCACAACCCGCGTGGTCCGGGCCGGTGTTGGCATCGTGCGAGCCGGTGTGACCCTGCCGTTCAAGCTGACGGCGGGCGCCGTGCGCGCGATGCGAAGCGATGGCTCCGAGCGCGCGACGGCATCCAGAAACCAAGCGGATTCATCGGCCGGCTTTGCATCGGTGCTGTCGCGGCGCGACGCATCCAGGCCGCTCACCGTGACCGAATGGATGCAACAACCTCGGCCCGAGTAAGTTACCCAAGGAACGCCGCTATGCGTACATTTGCCCAGTCTTCGTGCCGCTCGGACGGCGGGGGCCGGGGCCGCGCACTTGCCGGGGCCACGCCATCGGGCCGCCGCTTGCTCGTCGCCGCGCTGGCCGCGCTGTTGGCCGTCGCCAATGGTTGCCACCTGATGGGCGAGCCCGAGCCGCAACGGCCGCGAACCGTCACCGAATTCATGAAACAGCCGCGGCCAGGCGAAGGTGTGCTGGGGCCGTAGGTTCCCGCGCATTGGAAAGCCGCGCGTTTGAATGCCGCCCGCTTGAAGGCCCTCCCCCCCTGCCGCTAAGGTGCTTGAACGATCCCGATTGCCGAGGTTATGCCCAGGATGTCCACCGCCCAAGCCGCCCCACCTTCGCCACAGCAGTTGTCTGCAAGCCGTGTCGCTGCCTGGGCCTGGTCGGCAATGCTGGGCGCAATGCTGCTGGTTGGCGGCGGATGCTTGATGGATGGCAGCGACGGCTCGGCCGATCGGATCATGCCGGCCAAGGTCCTGCAGAAGGATTTCGCCGAGGACGAAGCCTGGCGGGCGAAGGTCAAGAAAGACAGTTTCCCTCCCGCCGGTCCCGACGGTCTTTGACCCCCCAACTCGCGCTCCGAACTGGCCGCTGAGTCCCCCGGGCTTGCCCCTGGAAGACCTGCCCTCCCCAGGCGCACGCGGTATTGCTAGGATCGGCAGGTGCCCTCTCATTTCTCACTGCGGTCTCAATTCTCACAGGTCTCACCTCCCACAGCGGTCTCATTTCTCAAGACGGCAATCGCTTTCTTTCCGCTGTGCGCGGCTATAATGGCAGTGGTCGGAATTCGCGCGTGCGCCCCCCATCCAGCGGATGAATCGCCCGGCAGGCCCGTTGACCGCGAACCCCACTTGCAGGACGTGCGTAATCGTTTGGTGCTGGTCGGCGCCGGGCGTGGAACCGTTTACAGAAGCTTTTCTATGGGCCTGGTGCTGGCCGGCCGCCCCCCCACACTGTGAAGACAACGTGAGGAGAGACAAATGACCAAGTGTCGTTGGATGCCGTGCTGGGCCGTGGCCGTGGCATTGATTGCGTCGATCGGGTGGTCAACGGTCGCTGCTGCGGCGCCCACGCGCGAAGAGATTGTCGGCAAGGCGATCAATTACCTGCGGACGCGCCAGAGCGAAGACGGTGCCTTTGCCAAGGAAACCGGCCCGGCCGTTACGGCCCTGGTGGCCACGGCATTGATGCGGCAGGGCCGCAGCACCAGCGATCCGATGGTGGCCAAGGCGCTGGCCTATGTTGAGCAGTTTGCCCGACCCGATGGCGGCATCTACCAGACTGGCAGCAGCCACCGCAACTACGAAACCTGCATCGCCGTGATGGCGTTTGCCGAAGCCAACCGCGATGGCCGCTACGATACGATCCTCAAGAAGGCCGACGCCTATCTTAAGGGGCTCCAGTGGGACGAAGGCGAAGACAAGGACAAGTCTGATCCGGCCTACGGCGGCGCAGGCTACGGCAACCACCGCCGGCCCGATCTCTCCAATACCAGTTTCCTGATCGAGGCCCTCAAGGCCACCGGCAACGACGCCAACAGCGAGGCGCTGCAGAAAGCGCTGATCTTTGTGAGCCGGAGCCAGAACCTGGAAAGCGAGCACAACACGACGCCTTTTGCCGCAAAGAATCCTGACGGCGGCTTCTACTACACCCCGGCGGCGGGCGGCAGCAGCCAGGCTGGCACCCTGCCCAACGGCGGCCTGCGCAGCTACGCCTCAATGACCTATGCGGGCCTCAAGAGCATGATCTACTGCGGCGTGGATGAAGACGATCCGCGCGTCGAAGCCGCCATCAACTGGATCAAGCAGCACTACGACCTGGACTCCAATCCGGGGATGGGCGACGCCGGCCTGTACTACTACTACCACACCTTCGCCAAGGCACTGAATGCCTTGGGGGTCGATACCTTTGAGGACGCCGACGGCAAGAAGCACGACTGGCGGCAAGAACTGATCGCCGAGCTGGCCTCGCGCCAACAGGCCAACGGGAGTTGGATCAACGAAAATTCCCGCTGGCTGGAAGGGAACCCCGATCTGGTGACCGCCTACTCGCTGCTGGCGCTGAGTTACTGCGGCAAGTAACGGCTGCAACCGCCTCGACTCTACCCGTGTCCAGAACGTCAAAAAGCCAACGGGCATGGATCAAAGTACCCATGCCCGTTGGTTTTTTTGGTCAGGCTAATTTTCATGGTTGGGCCAGCGGGGGTGCTGGCCCGCTGGCGGCCGCATGATGGCTTAGAGTTTCTTGCAGATGGCCTCGGCCATTTCGCGCGTGCCCACGGCGGTGGGATCGTCGCGGTGCGGCTTGAGGTCATAGGTCACATCCTTGCCTTCGGCAATGACTTCGGCCACGGCCTTTTCCAACCGCTGCGCGGCGTCCTTCTCGCCCAGGTGCTGGAGCATCAGCATGGCCGAGAGGATCAAGGCGGTGGGATTCACCTTGTTCTGGCCGGCGTACTTGGGGGCACTGCCGTGCGTGGCTTCAAACACGGCCCCGCCATCGCCGATGTTGGCGCCGGGGGCCACGCCCAGGCCGCCCACGATGCCCGCGCCGACGTCGCTCACGATGTCGCCGTACAGGTTCTGGAGCACCAGCACGTCGTACAACTCGGGCTTTTGCACAAGCTGCATGCACATGTTGTCGACGATGCGGTCTTCAAACTCGATGTCGGGATATTCCTGGGCCACCCTCTGGGCGGTGGCCAGCCACAGGCCATCGGAATACTTCATGATGTTGGCCTTGTGGACGCAAGTCACTTTCTTGCGGCCGTTGGCCCGGGCGTACTCGAACGCACAACGGACGATCCGCTCGGTACCGGGCACGCTGATCGGCTTGATCGAAACGCCGGTCACGTCGCCGGAGGTCTTGATCTTGCGGTCGGCGATGCCGTTGATGAATTCGATCAACTGGCTGGTTTCCGGCTTGCCAGCCTCGAATTCCACGCCCGCGTACAGGTCTTCGGTGTTCTCGCGGACGATCACGATATCGATCGGCAGGTCGCTGAAGAAGCTCCGCACGCCCGCGTACTGCTTGCAGGGACGGATGCAGGCATACAGGCCCAGTTCTTGCCGCAGGTACACGTTAATGCTGCGGAAGCCCGTCCCCACCGGGGTGGTGATAGGCGCCTTCAGGGCACAGCGGGTGCGGCGGATACTCTCAAGCGTGGCATCCGGCAACGGGGTGCCGGTACGGGCCATCACATCGACGCCGGCCTCCTGCACGTCCCAATTGATCTTCACACCGGTGGCGTCCACAC
>CAZEEG010000047.1:0-27858 GCA_964511065.1 uncultured Pirellulales bacterium
CGGCCAACAGCCACCTGTTCCGCCCGCTGGGGTTGGGCTACTCCAACCTGGGCAGCCTGATCATGACCGCGGGCATGCCGTACGATTCGGATGCCGCCCGCGGCATGTGCGGCGCCATCACCGCGTTGCTGCACGGCGCGGCCAACCTGACCAGCGCCGAACTGGCCGCCGCGGTCGGGCCGTTTGAAGCGTTCGAAATGAACCGCGAGCCGATGCTGGCCGTGATGCAGATGCATCGCGACGCCGTGGACCAGATCGACGATGCCTGCCCGGATTACCTCAAGACCGCTGCCCGCGAACTGTGGGACGATGTGCTGGCGGCGGGGCGGCGGTTTGGCTTCCGCAATGCCCAGGCCACGGTTCTGGCCCCCACCGGCACGATCAGTTTCTTGATGGACTGCGACACCACGGGCATTGAGCCGGACATCGCCCTGGTGAAGTACAAGCAGTTGGCCGGCGGCGGCATGTTGAAGATTGTCAACCGCACGGTGCCGCTGGCCCTGAAGACCTTGGGCTATACCGACGAAGCGATCGACAAGATCATCGCTTACATCGACGAGCACGACACCATCGAGGGCGCTCCGGACCTGGCCGAGGAACACCTGCCGGTCTTCGACTGCGCGTTCCAGCCCCGGGGCGGCAAGCGCTCCATCGCCTGGCAGGCGCATGTACGGATGATGGCAGCCGCCCAGCCGTTCCTGTCCGGTGCGATCAGCAAGACGGTCAACATGCCGGCCGATACCACGCCGGCCGAGATTGCTGGAGCCTACCTGGAAGGCTGGCGGCTGGGCCTGAAGGCCCTGGCCATCTACCGCGATGGTTCCAAGGAAAGCCAGCCGCTTTCCACCAGCACCGAGAGCGATAAGGCCGCCGCCAAGCAGAAGGCGGCCCCGCGCCGCGAGCGCCTGCCCGACACCCGCCGCTCGATCACGCACAAGTTCGACGTATCGGGCCACGAGGGCTATCTGACCGTGGGGCTCTACGACGACGGTCGCCCCGGCGAGGTGTTCATCACCATGGCCAAGGAAGGCAGCACCGTTGGCGGCCTGATGGACTGCTTCGGCACCGCCATCTCGATGAGCCTGCAATACGGCGTGCCTTTGGAAGTGCTGGTGAACAAGTTCTCGCACACGCGGTTCGAGCCGATGGGCTTCACCAAGAACCCGGACATCCGCATCGCCAAGAGCCTGGTGGATTACATCTTCCGCTGGCTGGGCATCATGTTCCTGCCCGGCTTCAAAGAAGCCAACGCCAGCTTGAATGTGGTCAAGAAGGAGGAAGCCGATGCACCGGAGGACTCCGTAAACCCTAAGTTGGCGGTTCCGGTCAAGAAGACCGAGAGCCGCGAAGCTTCGAAGTCCGAAGCAGGGAAGCCGCAGCCCCACGTGCCGCTCGCCAAGCTCAAGAACGGTGCGAACCACGCCAACGGCAACGTCGGTAACCCTGGCACCGCCACGGCAACGGCCCCCAGGCTGCGCGACTCGGATACGGCTCACGACCTGTACGCCAGCTTCCAAACCGATGCCCCCAGTTGCGATAACTGCGGCAGCATCACGGTTCGGGCCGGTAACTGCTACCTCTGCTACAACTGCGGCAACAGCCAAGGCTGCTCCTGAGATGCGAGCCTGACCGGCTGACGTAGTAACGATTAATTTCCCACCCACCTGGGCGGCAGGGCTGTTCTGGCCTTGCCGCCCAGGTGTATTTACAGGGAGCGAGACGCGAGCGCCTTCAAGGCCTGCGCCATTATCCGAGGCGCAAGCCGAGTGCATTGCGGTTCGTCCGTGCACCCGCACAGCCAGTGGCTATGAATCGGGCTGGTACGAGAAGGGACGGCCTTTTGTCGCAAACGATCCCGTAAGGGGGCTCATTGTAAGCCAAACTTAGCGAGCCACCCGACAAGGAGACTGTGCTCCAAGCGAAGCCGTAACCATCGAAAGACGGCTACTTGGAATCCACGCACGATCGGTGAGCACCGATCCGGTCAGCCTTTCCTGGAACGTAATATCCAAGAAAAACGGCTACTTGGAATCCACGCGGCGGCAGTAAGCGATCTTTTCTTCGATCGTCTGCGGTAGCGAGCCAGGATCGACTTGCAGAGTACTAGCGGTCGCCGTTTCTGTTTGCCGCTGGACGCCGGCATCCACATCGGCGGACGATTCGACCGGCGCAACCCGCTGGGCAGATCCACCCTCGGAAGTTTCTGGTGCCGAAGTTTCAACCTCAGCAGCATCGGCCTCTGGCGTCTCTTCCACGGCAGGCGGCCGATCTTGGATGGCCTCCCCGGCCGCCGGCTTGTTGGCGCGGGCCGCGGCCAGGATGTCGGCCGTGGTCATCTTCGAGCGGTCTGGTGGAGCGTCGGCCGCAGGCTTCGTTTCGGCCGGTTGGGCGTCTGCCGACTTCGCCGGGGCAGGAGCGGCCTGGCGGCGGGCAGCCGCCAGGATTTCGGCGGTGCTCATCTTGCCCGGTGGCGTGGCGGCACTGGAAGCTTCGGACGCCTGGGGGCTTTCCGCCTTGGCGGGCGTTGCCGGCGCGCTTTCGCCCGGCTTGCGGCGAGCCGCCGCCAGAATATCGGCGGTCGATTTTGGCTTCTCGGTACTCGATGGCTTAAGCGCCGGCTGCTCCGCAGGGGCGCCTTGAGCCGCCTTGCCGGCCCGAGCGGCAGCCAGAATATCGGCTGTTGAGGGCTTTGCGGGGGCCGTCGTGGATGCTGCCCGGGCAGTTTCGGCCTTGGCGGCCGTTTTCATGGTAGCTGTCTCTTTGGCAGCGGCTTCCTCGGCAGCCGTACTGCGCCCGGCCTTCTCCGCGGGCGGCAGCGGCTGATCGACCACCTTCAAGTAGTCCAGGCTGATATCAAACCAGCCGATGTTGTTCCAAGCGTCGAACTGCACCAGCGCTTTACCGTTCATGTTGACGGTCTTGATGACGCCGGTATGACCGCGGAAGCGGGCGAGTTCGGGCCGCGAATCATCGACGACCACCAGCTTGTCTGTGTACTCGCGCTTCAGTTCTTCGATCCGCTCGAACACCATTGCGACGGGATTCCTTGTAGGACTCGTTGCGACGTGTACACACCGTGACGGCCAGGCCGACATCCGGGTTCTGCCATGTCCACTGCACGGCAGCCCGCGCCCCCTCTGCGCCGAACCACCCCCTAGCCATGGCTGGCCAACCCCCGCGAAACGTGGGGGTTATTCCGGCCCATTCTGGAGTATCGCTGCGCCGGAATCAAGTAAGCCGTGCCAGTGTTGAACCTCAATTTCCGGCAATCCGCACGCCCTTGCCATGGTGTCGCGCGGTGCGGTTCACTCATAGGATCATCGACGGCGTTTACCCCCCAGAACCTATTCCCATTTTGGCACGCGGCAGCCGCCCGCCCAACAGCAATTCCGCCTGTATCAATCATAGGGATCAGGGGGCCGGCAGGCTAATCTGCTCGCCCGGGCGCGACGCACCGGCCAACGTGAGACGCACGCTGTCGGATTTGTCCTTCACCTGCTCGTTGAATTCCTGCGGCGTGCTGACCCGCACGCCGTCGACCTCCGTGATCAGGGTGCCCGGCCGCAGCCCTTTTTCCCAGGCAAGGCTTTCCTGATTCACCTCGATGATGGCCACGCAGCCCTCGCCCATAACGGACCGATCGAATCCTCGCCAGGCGCCCGATGCAAACAGGACGCTGGCGTGATCGACCCGGATCCCCCGCCAGGCCGGCGGCGGGGTAAACACTTTTTTTCCGGAGACGGGAAACTTGGTCAACCGAACTTCCGCCGTGTGCGGCGCACCGCGGCGGACGTACCGCAACCGCACCTGTTCTTCAACGTCGCGCTTGCCCACGGCGAGCACCAGGCCATCGGCGTCGAAGATACGGACCCCGTTAACGTGGGTGATGAGGTCGTTGACCTGGAGGCCGCCTTTCTCGGCCGGCGTGCCCTGTTCCACGCGTCGGACAATGGCGCCGAACCGCCCCTGGTGGACCTGGTCGACCGTGGGATTCACCGGCTCAATGCCCAGGAAGCCGAACTCGGCCTCGCGGCCTTGTTTGAGGGCCTCGACCAACCGCTCGAACGTTTCATCGACAGGGATGGCGTAGCCGCCGGGCTGTTCGTAGCCGCTGAGCGCGGCCAGAGAGGTCGTCATCCCCACCATTTCCCCCTGCAAATTGAGCAGTGCCCCGCCACTGGAACCGAGGTTGAGCCGGGCATCCGTTTGAATCAGGGTGCCATAATGGTGCAGCGTGGGCTTGCTCGCCGGCAGGTCGCGCTGCGGTTGCGGAGGGGCCTTACGCAGGATGTTGGATACGATGCCCCAACTGGCGCTGCACTGGCCGTCGCGGGCAATCGCGTAGGGGTTGCCCAGCGCAATGACAAACTGGCCGCGGCGGACCTTACTGCCATCGCCAAAGCGAATGGGCGCCAAGTCGTTGGCGTCGATCTTCAGCACGGCCAGATCGCTGCGGGGATCGGCCGCCTTGATCTGGGCGTTGTAGACTTTGCGCTCAACCGTGGTGACGAAAAACTGGTTGCGGGCGTCCTCGACATCGCCCAGCACATGGTAATTTGTCAGGATCAGCCCTTGTTGTGAAATCACGACCCCGGTTGCAAACTCATGCGGCACGAAGTCGGGATCGGTGGGCAGAGGCCGGCGGTCGCCGTGGACGATGCCCAACTCATCGCGAAAGACACGGGGGGCCTGATCGCGGACCCTGGCGATACTAACCACCGAACGCTGGTTGCGTTCGATGGCAGCAGTCAGCACATCTTCCAGGGCCTGCAGCACCTGGAGTCCTCCAGGTTCCGCCTGGGCGCGGAGATTCGCCGGGGCAGGGCCCAAGCCCGCAATGAGTGCCACCAGGGCGGCCATGAACAGGGACCGGCGTGACGGGCTCCACATGCTGCGATCGTCCTCTGTGGGAGCGATGAATCCAACGCCGGAACATGCGGCAACCGCCAACGGGCCGTACCGCTTATCGCGGACCGACCGTTGGCGATGGCAGACCGGCGGCCGTGTTTCGGTGGCGCGCCTTCCGGCGGCCACCGAAACCCTACCACCTATGATGATGTCCCGGTTGCAGCGTTGTGGCAATTACTTAGCCACAAATGCCCAAATCCTGGTTGCCGAGTTTGCAGCCCACCGCGGGCCTGCCGCTGCGGCCCCCAACGAGCTACTGGCGTCACGGACGAAACCTGCGAGGAAATTACTCCTCGGCGGCCGCTTCGCCATCCTCGCCCGGGCCTCCCGCCATCAGCGCATCGAATCCGCCAGCCGTGAGAATCTTCTCGCGCAGTTCCGCCACCAGTTCGGGGGTGTCCTTGAGGTGCTGCCGGACGCGTTCCCGCCCTTGGCCAAGCTGCTGCTCACCGTAGCGGAACCACGAGCCGGTGCGGGTAATCAACCGCTGGGCCAAGGCCAAGTCGAGCACGTCGCCTTCATAGCTGATGCCGTGATCGTGCATCATGTCGAACTCGGCGACGCGGAACGGCGGAGCCACCTTGTTTTTGACAACCTTGGTGCGTACCCGCTGGCCCACCACGTCCTCGCCGTCCTTGATCTGGCCGATCCGGCGAACGTCCAATCGGCACGAGGAATAGAACTTGAGCGCGCGGCCGCCGGGCGTGGTTTCCGGGCTGCCGAAGGTGACGCCAATTTTCTCGCGGATCTGGTTAATGAAGATAACGCAGGTCTTGCTCTTGGAGATGGCCCCGGTGAGCTTGCGCATCGACTGGCTCATGAGACGGGCTTGCAGGCCGACGTGGCTGTCGCCGATTTCGCCTTCGAGTTCCTGCTTGGGAATCAGCGCCGCCACCGAGTCCACCACGATCACGTCGACCGCGTTGGACTTCACCAACATTTCCGTAATCTGCATGGCTTCTTCGCCACTGCTGGGCTGGCTGACCAGCAGCGACTCCAGTTCCACGCCCAGCTTCTTGGCCCAGGTGGGGTCTAAAGCATGCTCGGCGTCGATAAAGGCGGCAATCCCGCCCTGCCGCTGGGCATTGGCCACCACGTGCAGGGCCAGGGTGGTCTTACCGCTGGACTCCGGGCCAAAGATTTCGATGATCCGCCCCTTGGGCAGACCGTTGCCGCCCAGGGCGATGTCCAGCGAAAGGCTGCCGGTTGGGATGCCTTCGATCGGCTTGTGCTCGGTCCCCAGCGGCATGATCGCCCCCTGGCCGAACTGCTTCTCAATCTGGGCCACCGTATTCTTAAGGATCGGCGTACTGGCCAGTACGTCGTGGGCGGCCGACTTGGCTTTCTTGCCGCTGCTGTCCGCGGTTTCCGTGCGGGAGGTTTTGGTTTCTTTCTTGGCCATGTGATTGTTGGTGCTCTTGGTGGCGACCATGATTCGGCTCCCCGGGAATCCGCAGAACAGACATGAATACAGTGAACGCTTGAATAGTGTATCGGCGTTCACTATCTGCGGCAAGAGTTTTTTTACCGCTTTCTGCAGAATCGTGGGGGGAGCGGCGGCTGGCCGCCGGTGGGGAGTTTTAAAGTACCGTTACACCAGAACTTATGTCATGCGTCATCCATGCCAACGCCACAAGCCGCCAACTTACGGGGGGGTGGAGAGTGCCGAGATACAGGACAAATCGGAAAGCAGTAAGTCCTTGTTGCACCTACCCCACCCGCTAGCTGGACAACGTTCCCTTGGTGCTGGGAACGCCCGGCATCCGCGGGTCGGATTCGGCCGCATGACGGAAAGCCCTCGCCGAGGCTTTGAAAATGGCCTCGGCAATGTGGTGGCTGTTCCGCCCATAGTGCAATTGTACGTGGAAGTTGCACAAGGCATTGGCCGCCATCGCCTGCCAAAAATCCTCCACCAGTTGTGTATCGAACTGGCCGATCTTTTCGGTCGGGAAGGGGGCCTGAAAGACCATGTAGTAGCGGCCGCTCAGATCCACCGCCGTCGTGACCAGCGTCTCTTCCATCGGCAATGTGAAGTGGCCATACCGGCGGATGCCCGCCTTATCGCCCAAGGCCTGGCGAAATGCCTGCCCCAGGCAGATGCCGACATCTTCTACCGTATGGTGCTGATCCACGTGCAGATCGCCATCGGCCTTCACGGTCAGATCGAACACGCCATGCCGGGCAAACAACGTCAGCATGTGATCGAAGAAGCCGACACCGGTGGCAATTTCCGACCGGCCCGTGCCATCGAGATTCAGTTCGAGATGGATGGAGGTTTCCGCCGTTTGGCGGTCGATGGTGGCGATGCGATTGGCCATTTGCGGCGCTGGTTTCCTTCCTGGCAAATACGAGGGGGTCTATCGGGGGGGGACGCGGCGGCGTTGCAACCTGTGGTACGTCCGTTGGCAACACCAAGGCCGAAGCTACGGCGCTTTTACATCGACTTCGTCAAAGGCGATGGTACCGGTTGCACCCAGCAGCCCGATGCGGATGATGGCTTCGCGGGCGTCGGGCGGAACCCGTACACGGCTGGTGAACGTCTGCCAGTCGAAGGTGCCTCGCCAGCCCCCCACGGTAACTTCTCCGGCAGTCCGCCGGCGTTCATCATAATAGGTGATGATGATACCGGGCACTTCCCGCGGCGAAAGCCCCGCCCGGATGCCTTGTCCCCGCACGCGGCACGAAACCACCAGTTGTCGCACCTTTCGGCCATCCACGGCAAAGGCCTGCAAGGCAAAGGCCCCCAGTCCTGGCTCGTTGTTGGTGAACTCGGCCACCCGGCTGCCGGATGGGGCCAAATCGGTTTCCACCACCTTCAACTGCCGCTGATAATGCCAGCCCCTGGCCTTTCCGCTCTCGTCGTGGGTTTCTTCAAAGCTGCCGTTCACCAGCGACGGGTGGAGGGGATCGGGTAACACCTCCCGGTTATCCTCGGCCTTGCCGGTCATGGGCACAAACAGCGTGGGTACCAGGGCCTCGGCCACCAATTCGCCATTCTCTTTGCGATACAGGTACAGCGACTGCTGATAACGCTCTCCCAGCGGGATAATCATCCGGCCACCTTCGGCCAACTGATCGATCAGGGGCTGGGGAATCTTTTCGGGCGAGCAGGTAACAATGATCTTGTCGAACGGTGCATGCTCGGGCCAGCCCAGGTAGCCATCGCCAATTTTGGGGTGGACGTTCTCGTACTTGAGCTTGCGCAACGTGTCGGCGGCGCGACGTCCCAACTTCTCCACGATCTCAATCGTGTACACGTCCTTCACCAGGGGGCTTAGCACGGCCGCCTGGTAGCCGCTGCCGGTGCCAATCTCCAGCACCTTGTCATCGGGCTGCGGGTCGAGTTGCTCGGTCATGTAGGCCACCACGAACGGTGGCGAAATCGTCTGCCCATCACCAATCGGCAGCGCCATGTCCAAGTAGGCCAAGCGAGCCTGGTCGGGCGGCACGAACTCGTGGCGAGGTGTCGTCCGCATGGCCTGCAGGACACGAGGGTTCTTCACGCCCTCGGCTTCGATCGCTTCGGCCACCAGTTTCTCGCGGACCTTTTGATACGGGTCGCGTTGGGCCGCGACCGGCGATGCCGCCACCACAATCATCCACATAAGCAGCCCAAGGCAAACGCTCGGCCGCACCGCAGATGGCAAGCTACTTTCCGGTAGAGCCAATGGAAAACGCGTATGCATAGATGTTCCCCCGGGGAGTGCAACCTATCCATCAGATTTTACCGGCGATGCCAGCCGCCGATCACGATCGATTGCCGCGCCAATCCCACAACACTCCAGACGACCAGCGAGAACCTGGGCATGCCAGGCTTCTTCCGGCATGGCAGCCAGATACCGTGGGAGCGCAACCCTTAATCATAAGTTTCCGCTTTGCGGATGGCCGGAACCTTGCCGGCAGTGCCTCTCCGCGAGTTGACCTGAGAATCGCTACAGGCGTCACCCACCGTGGCGGCCCGCGCAATCGGTACCATCGGCCCAGCCGGTATTGGCCTCCAGGCAGCATGCACTGCCACGGCTCAATGGCAGACCGCTGCACGCATGGCAGACCGCTGGGGCGGCACTTTGATCGCCAGGTCCAGGCCGAACGGGGCTAAGCATCAAGCCGGCCAGGACACGCTCGATCTGGTCCAATGCCGGGACCTACGTCCGCCGGGACTTGCGGCCTCTTGATCGATTGTACCTTGTGCTGGGCAAACGCCAGAAGGTTCAACCAGAGCAATCAGCCTGCGCACTGGCGGCCAGCTACACAGATGCCGCAATGAAACGGGGGCCCCTAAGACCTGGGGGCTTTCGCCGTGACCGCCGGAACGAACCGCCCGACCGGAGTGGCAAAGGTCCGGTTTTCTAGCGAATTGATGCGGCACGCCTGCCGGTTTCTCCGCTGAATCCCCGGCCTTGGAGCCGATAGGCAAGAAATCAGGCAGACATTCGCCGTGCCGACATTTGCTAATTGCGGTAGGTCGAATGGCAGGCACCGCAGCGGCTTCCAGCCGCTTTCATCGCCGGCGGCAGGGTCTCAAGATTCCCGCTCTCGGCGGCAGTCCGAAGTGCGGCAGCCAGCGCGCCCGTGGCCTTGGCCGATTCGGCCATCTCGCCGACAAAATCCGCCCCCCAGTCGGCAACGGTTTCCTCTTGGGCCAGGCGACGGAGGTATGTCTCCACGGCGCCCGCATGCTTTGCCAGGCGATTCAGCGTTTCGGGCGTGGCTTCCTTGAACTCGCTGGCTGCGGCCTGCCGCAACGGCTCCCAATCGTCCAGCAGGGCGGCCATCGAATGCACCAGCGGGGTCGTCTTGGTTTGGGCCCCGGGAATCTTGGCCTGGGCGACCGCATCGCCCGAGGGCGGCCGGAACGCGGCCAGGCTTGCGGCCAATCCCTGGTATCCATCGTCCACACCTGCCTGCTTCAGCCAGTCGGCCACCTGGGTCTTGCTCCAGCCATATCGCACCTGCGCGACCATCGCCACCATCGCAGGTGTGCGAGGACGGCCATAGCGGCAATGCATGTACCAAGGGCCGGGCACGCGCTGCATCACCGCCAACAAGGTCGGCACATGTTCCTCGGCATCGCTGAAGCCAACGGGAACGTGCACCACGCGCAGCCCCGCCTGCTGGGCAAGCTTGCCATTGGGGACCACGCCATCCAGCCCGATCACAGCGCGAACGCCAGCGGCTTTCAGCGCGGCAAAATCGTCCGCCGTGCGCGGTTGCGGTCCGCAGTACAAATCTTCGGCCACGCGAAACGCAGCGAGCGACCCCAGTTCCACCGCCTCGGGTTTAACCATCGCCGCCGATCCATCGGCGCGGCTGAAATCCTGCTCTTCGCCGCGCGTGCTGGTACCCTGATCCGCCGCCGATCGCGGTCCGGCTACCAATGCCGACGCCAACACGACGGACGACGCTACCAACAAGGCCGGGATGGCGCGGGGCCGCCGCTTCTTGGCACACAAGCGGTCGCTGGAAGTTTGAGGCATGATCGTTCACTCGCGATCAAAGAACATCCGAGGGATCAAAGAACGCAGCCGATTGCTTGGGCGGGAACAAACCAGGGGGGAGGGCGGTTCTTCCGGGACAACCATTCAGTGGACAGCCACGGCCTTGAGCGCGGTACGCGGTCGATGCCGGCGGCCCCGAATGAACCATCAAAGCGGGAGCCCCCAGTATGGCACACAACATGGCTCATCGCTACCGATCAGCGATCATTTGTTTCCCACGATCCACGGCCATGCAACCATTTCTATGTACCCGGCGGCAACTGATTCATCGCCAAGTGGTACAGGTCGCCCGCGATCCTTGGCCATGCAACCATTCCTGTAGGGTGCCGCGTCAGTCCACGCATCGAACGGCGCCACCGACGCAGCTTCGTATGAACCGCTTTCCGCGCCGTTCACGCGGGAGCTGTCCCCGGCATACCCACACGGAAAAACACCTGGATGAAAATCTCATAGAAACCGCTTGATTGGAGTCGCGGTTGCGAGACAATGTGAATCGCTGCGGCGCCAGGATTGGGCGATCGAACGGTCGAGAAGGCACTCCCTCGCAGTCCATATGGCTCGGCGTGGATGGCCGCCCCCAGCTTTTCTCCCCTCATCGCCACGCACCTGCGGCAAGCAGCTTCTGCGGTTCAAGCTGTCTCTGGCACGAGTGCATAAGCATGGGCGGTCTGATTCTGCTGGCAAGTAGCACCGGTCAGGCCGATGCAACATCGATCTTTGAACCGGCGTCGCCACCCGCCGAATCGATCCGCTTGTTGGCGATTCTGGTTTTCGTCGTTGCCGTCTTTATTTTCTTTGTCGTCGAAGGCGTGCTGTTCTATTCGTGGTGGCGTTTCCGGCGGCAGGCCGGTGACACGTCATCGGGCACGGATCCCACCGAGGACGAACCTCCCCAGGTCTACGGCAGCAAGCCGATTGAAGTGGCCTGGACCGCCGCTCCGGCGCTGATCGTGTTTGTTCTGGTACTGGTCACCACGCGCACGCTTTGGGAAGTGAAGCCCACGATTCCCCAACCGAAACCGGGCGACAATGCGCTGTATGTTACGGTGATCGGCCATCAATGGTGGTGGGAGTATCACTATACGTCGTACGACGGGAAACCGCTGGATTTCATCACAGCCAATGAACTGCACGTTCCGGCCAGCGACGACGACACGCCCCGCCCGATCTATTTGACACTGAAATCGGCCGACGTCGTTCACAGCTTCTGGGTACCTCGCCTGGCTGGTAAGACCGACCTGATCCCGGGCGTCGACAACAGCCTGTGGTTTCAAACCACCGAGCGAGGGCTGTTCCTCGGCCAATGCGCTGAGTACTGCGGCACACAGCACGCCGGGATGCTGCTCCGCGTCGTGGTGGACTCGCCCGAGGATTTTGAAACCTGGCTGGCCAACGAATCCCAGCCTGCCGTGGACGAACCGGCTGCCGCGGAAGGTAAGGCGGCGTTTCTGGCTGAAAGCTGCATCAATTGCCACCGCGTTCGCGGCACCATCGCCGATGGCACCTATGCCCCGGACCTGACCCACCTGATGAGCCGCCAAACGCTGGCATCCGGGCTGGTTCTCAATGACCGCGAGAACCTGCGAGCCTGGATCAACAATCCGCACGACATCAAAGAAGGCTCCCTCATGCCGGCGTTTGGACTAAGTGATGACAAGCTGGATTTGATCGTCGATTACCTCATGACCCTGAAATAGCAGCGGCAACTGCGCACGTTGGGCGAGCGGCCGTTTCCCCTCGCGCCGTTGCCAAAGCGAATGATCAGACATTGGCGGCGCAACCCTCAAACATGCCGCAACCAACGAATCAACTTTGATTAGGCGTGCCGGCGGCGCGCGAAGCCCGATCGTGCAGCGGCAATAAAGGATGCACCATGGCCGTCGCGGAATCGACATCTCAGCCAGTCCCTGAAACCGCGGTGCCAGCGCCGTGGACGGCGGTGCTGCACGATTGGGTAACGACGGTCGATCATAAAAAGATTGGCATCATGTATATCCTGATGGGAACCGTGTTTCTCGTCATTGGCGGTTCCCAGGCGATGCTGATGCGATGGCAACTGCTCTACGCCCGGCACGACTTCCTCTCGCCCGACGTTTTCAACCAGCTCTTCACCATGCACGGCACCACGATGGTGTTCTTCGTGGGCATGCCGATCATTATCGGAATGGCCAATTTTGTGGTCCCCCTGTCGATTGGTGCCCGCGACATGGCCTTCCCTCGGCTCAATGCGCTGGGCTTTTGGATCACGTTGTTTGGAGGATTGCTGGTTTATTTCAGCTACGCTACCGGTGGGGCGCCGGCCATCGGCTGGTTTGCTTACGCACCGCTCACCACCAAGACATTCGCCCGCTCGGCGGCTACCGACTTCTGGGCCCTGGGCCTGATTGTGAGCGGGATTGGCAGCATTGTGGCCGGTGTGAACTTTGTGGCGACGATCATGACGATGCGCGCCCCGGGCATGACGTTCCGTAAGATTCCGTTCTACACGTGGACCATCCTCTGGACGAGCGTGCAACTGCTGATTGCCATTCCGCCATTGACGGCGGCCCTGGTCATGGTGATGGCCGACCGACAATTGGGCGCGCACTTTTTCGATCCGCAGAACGGCGGTTCGGCCGTGCTGTGGCAGCACATGTTCTGGTTCTTTGGCCACCCCGAGGTTTATATCCTCATTCTGCCCATCTTTGGCATTGTCTCAGAGGTGATTCCGGTTTTTTCGCGGAAGGTGCTGTTTGGCTACGAGTTTATGGCCGCGGCGACCATGGCCATTGCATTCATATCGCTGGGGGTATGGGCGCATCACATGTTTTCCATCGGCATGAGCCGCACCCTCGATATGTATTTCGCCGCCGCCAGCTTGCTGGTGTCCATTCCTACCGGTATCAAGTTCTTCAATTGGCTTGCCACCATGTATGGCGGGCGGATCAGCATGGCCTCGCCCATGCTGTTTTGCATGGGGTTCTTGTCCATGTTCCTGATCGGAGGCCTGACCGGGATCATGCTCGCCCTGGCGCCGTTCGACTTTCAACTGACCGACAGCTACTTTGTGGTCGGCCACTTCCACTGGGTGTTGATCGGCGGCACGCTGTTTGGGCTCTTTGCCGGGTTCCATTACTGGTATCCCAAGGCAACCGGGCGGATGCTTTCGGAGCGGCTGGCCAAGTGGCAGTTCTGGCTGCTGCTGATCGGCTTTCTGCTGACGTTCGGGCCGATGCACATCTCAGGCATGCTGGGTATGCCGCGGCGGATCTTCACTTATGAAGCCGACCGCGGCTGGGAATTATGGAATCAAGTCTCCACCGTGGGCGCTTTCATCCAGGCGCCTAGCTTTGTGATATTCATATGGAACCTGCTGTGGTCGCTGAAGCATGGGCAGCCCGCGGGCGATGATCCCTGGGATGCCTATACCTTGGAGTGGGCGACGCCGTCGCCGCCACCGGTCTACAACTTTGATACAATTCCCGTGGTACATAGCCGCCGACCCCTTTGGGATCTGAAACATCCTGACGACCCCGATTGGCAGTATGAGTAACCCTGAGGATTTGAAACGCTCCGCCGAGCGCGCATCGCCGCAGGCGCACGAATCGTCGCTGCCGGCGCATGGCGTGCCGCCGCAGGCTACCGGTTCGCCACCGGGTGCTGCGCTGCCCAGTGCTGGCCGCCCCCATTTGACGCCGCCGCCGGTGGAAACCGAGCAGACGCTGCCGCCGGCCGTGTGGGGCATCATCGCCTTCTTGGTCTCGGAGGGCGCCTTCTTCGCGGCGTTGATCGTGGCGTACGTGACGTTTCTCAATCGCGACACCACCGGCCCCACGCCGGCTGAAGTGCTGTCGCTCTCGCTGGTGGCGATCACCACTACGTGCCTGCTCTCCAGCAGCTTTACGGTTCACGTTGCTGAGAAAGCCCTCCACCGCGGCGCGGTGGGCCGTTTCAAACTGTGGTGGGCAGCAACCATCGGCCTGGGAGCTGTCTTCCTCGCAGGCACCGCCTACGAGTGGACCGGTTTGATCCGCGACGAAGGGCTGACCATCAGCACCAACCTGTTCGGCACCACGTTCTATACACTCGTGGGATTTCATGCCTTCCATGTCACGGCCGGTGTCATGGCTATGCTGATTATTTTCAGCCTGGCCATGCGCCGCAAGACTGCCGCCGGGCACCAGAGGGCGGTCGGGCCTGTCGCACTGTATTGGCATTTTGTAGATGGTGTCTGGATCGTGGTTTTCCTGGTCGTTTACGTCATTGGTCGCTGATGGGAGGCAAGCCAACCGTCCTCGAATCGGATATGCAATCGACCACTGTGAATATTGAATTCGGAAATGCTCTATAGATGGACCGGACTGATAATCGTCTATGACCGGGCACGACACACATCACAGCGAGCACGACGACACGGCCGACGCGGTGACCATGCCGCGCCCCACGGTCGCGCCCATGATCCTGGCGCTGGGCATTACGCTGTTGGCCTTTGGCGTGGTGGCGGGCGTGGCCTTTCTCGTGGTGGGCGCCGTTCTGTTGGTGATTGGGATCGGCGGTTGGGTGGGGCAACTGCTTCCCGGCGTCGGGCACGTGGCGGAGCCGCGCGTGCCCGAGGGCCTGCCTGCCCCCATTGTGCCGCGGCAGGGTAGGGTGGCCGCCCTGCGGAGCGGAATGCCCGGCTATCGTTTGCGGTTGCCCGTCGAAGTCCAACCCATCTCGGCCGGGGTCAAGGGCGGCATCGCGGGCGGGCTTGTGATGCCGATCCCTGCCTTGATCTACGCCGTGCTATCAGGCCACGGCATCTGGTACCCGCTGAATCTCCTGGCAGGCATGATGCTTCCTGGCGTGGGTGAGATGACGCGTGAATCGCTGGAGCAGTTTCACTTCTCGCTCTTTTTGATCGGCGTTACGATTCACGCCGCCATGTCGCTGGTGCTGGGCTTGATCTATGGCGTGCTGCTGCCGACATTGCCGGCCATCCCTCAAGCCCTGGCCTGGGGAGGGTTGCTGGCTCCGCTGGTCTGGTCGGCGGTCACCTATTTCTCGATGGAGAACGTCAACCCCATCTTGAACGACGGCGTCAGTTGGCCCTGGTTCGTGGTTTCGCAGTTTATCTTTGGGATCACGCTGGCCCTGATTGTGAAGGATGCCGCGAGGCCGCTGCTGGCAGGTTTGATGGGAGGATGGATCGGGGGACTGCTGATGCCGATTCCCGCCGTGCTCTGGAGCATGCTCACTGGGCATGGCGTCTGGTACCCGGTCAACCTGCTGGCCGCGCTGATCATGCCCGGCATGGAGGACACCACGCACGAAGCCTTGGAGAGCTTTCGACTCGACTGGCTGCTGGCCGGTTTGGCGATCCACCTGATGATGTCGGGGCTATTCGGTCTGCTGTTGGGGCTATTGCTGCGGCGGCTTCCGGCGATTCCCAGCCAGCTCGCCTGGGGCGGATTGCTGATGCCGGTTCTGTGGACGGCGCTTAGCTTCGGCATGATGGGGATCGTCAATCCGGTGCTGCAGGAGCACGTGGATTGGGCCTGGTTCGTGGCTTCGCAGTTCGTGTTTGGCGCGGCGGCCGCAATGGTGGTGATGCTATCGGAGAAAGTCGCCATCCCGCCCGCCGGCCCCGGCATGCCCGAGGAGCCCACGGTCGCCGCCACCGGCAACGCCGACGGCACGCCCGATAACGAGGGGGCGCCATGAACCATCGCCAAGTAACCTTCGCCCCACAGGGGCTACCACGGGGGCTGCCGCGGTGCCTGCGATGCCGCCCAACCAACGCTTGCCAAAACCGCGGCCATTCAATGCGCACCCGGGGATGGAACCCTGCCTGTTTTCTCATGGCCCTGGGTTTATTGCTGCCGGGGTGCGAACCGCCGGGCAAGCCCAACCCGGCCGACCGTCCGCTCCGCCCCGAGCAGGTAACGCGATTCGCAACGCTCTACGGCGCGCGCTGCGCCGGGTGCCACGGAGCGGAAGGCCTGCTCGGCGCGGCCCCGCCGCTCAATGATCCGCTGTTCCGCGCCGCCGTCAGCGAGCAGGAGTTAAGCGATGTTATCCGCTCGGGCCGCAAAGGCGGGTTGATGCCCGGCTTTGGTATTGGCCACGGTGCGCTGACCGACGCCCAAGTTCAACTGTTGATCTACGAGATCAAGGGCGTACCGTATCGCGTCCACAGCCAGATGAATGAAACGGCCGGGCCGAAGCACATTTCGTTTGAAGTTGCCACCGATGGCCAGAGGCCGCAATGGGGGCATGTCGAGGCTCGCCCCAGTGATATGCCGCCCCTGGCGCCTTCGGCCGCCGAGTTGGGCGATGCCAACCGTGGCAAAGCGGTATTCGCCAGGGCGTGTGCCGGGTGCCACGGCGAGCAAGGGCAGGGGAAGGAAACGGCAGACGGCCCCGGAGCCATCAACGATCGGGCGTTTCTCGCATTGATGAGCGATCGGGCCCTGCGGCGGTTGGTCATTACAGGCCGCCCCGACTTGGGTATGCCCGACTATGCCGGCAAAGCAGGACGTTCCGACGATTTCACACCGTTGACCTCCGCCGAAGTGGCCGACCTGGTGGCTCTGTTGGCATTGTGGCGAACGACAGGAGAAGCGGCGCAACCATGACGACCAGTCATCAGCAGGCAGCAAACTCCGAGGCGGGGCAGCAGGCCGCGGCCCAGTCCAGCCGGCGAGGCTTCTTTCGCTGGCTGACCTACCTCGTCAGCGCGATTGCGGCGGCCATCCTGGCGGTGCCGCTGCTGGGATATTTCGTGAGCTATCGCCGGCAACGGCCGCCCTGGATCAAGCTCGGGGCGATTGCCGACTTTCCCGAGAATACCACGCGGCTGATCACGTTTGACAACCCGCTGCGGCAACCCTGGGATGGCATCACGGCCCATACCGGCGTTTATGTTCGCTACCAGGGGACGGATGACCGGCAGCAGGACCGGTTCTTGGTGCTGGCCGTCAACTGCACGCACTTGGGTTGCCCGGTCGAATGGTTTGAAGGTTCAGGCCTGTTCATGTGTCCCTGCCACGGGGGCGTGTATTACGAGAACGGCGACCACGCCTCCGGGCCGCCGCCGCGAGGATTGTATCACTACGTGTGGCGGGTACGCGATGGTCAGCTTGAAGTGCAGGCCCCGCACTTTCCCAGCCTGCAGGACACCCTCCAGGACAGGGCCTGACGGCCAGCGGAATCATCCATCAGCATGGTTACCGCCACAGCGCGGCAACGGGCCAAGGCCGTAAGTCGCACAAGTTTTCAATACTGACTGCCAAGACAAGGACGCCTGCTCATGTTCGCCTGGCTGCGGACTGCCGGACACTGGTTGGACCACCGGATCGGGTTCAGCACGGATATCCTGCCCGTGATGAAACACCCGGTGCCGCGTCAACTCGAAGGGCCGATGGGCTGGTGGTACGTGTTCGGCAGCGCATCGCTGACGCTATTTTTGGTGCAGATCCTGACGGGCGTTTTGTTGTCGCTGGTGTATGTACCCTCGGCCGACCAGGCTTATGAAACGCTCCTGTATATGAATTATGAGCAGCCGCTGGGCTGGTATATCCGGGCGCTGCATTATTATGCCGGGTCGGGCATGATGGTCATGGTGCTGGTGCATATGACGCAAGTATTCCTGCACGGCGCCTATAAGTATCCCCGCGAGCTGACGTGGATCGTGGGCGTCCTGCTGCTGCTTTGCACGCTGGGGATGTTCTTCACGGGCCAGATTCTGCGCTGGGACCCCGACGCCTACTGGGGGCTGGCCGTGGGCGGATCCATGGCGGGCCGCGTGCCAGGGGCCGGGCCGGAACTGGTATCGATCATGCTAGGCGGGCCGATCATCGGCGGCGATACCCTGAGCCGGTTCTTCGCTCTGCACGTGTTCGTCATTCCCGGTCTGCTGATCCTGCTGTTGGCCCTGCACTTGTGGCTGGTGGTCAAGCAGGGCGTGAGTGAACCACCGGTGCCGGGGCAAAAGGTCGATCCGCGATCGTACGACGCACATTACGAGGGCGAACTTCGCCGGGGCGTGCCGTTCTTTGGCGAAGCCTTGTTGCGCGATGCGTTCTTTTCGGCCGTGGCCGTGATCGCGGTTGCGCTGTTGGCCGCGTATATGGGGCCCAAGGGTCCCAGCGCACCGCCAGACCCCACGCTGTCCGGGGCCAACCCCCGCCCCGAGTGGCCGTTCCTGTGGCTGTTTGCGCTGCTTTCGCTCAGTCCTCCCGCGGCCGAAACCTTCATCATTCTGGTGTTGCCGATCGTGCTGATCGTGGGACTGCTGTTGGTACCGGTGGTATCCAACCGGGGCGAGCGGGCCCCCAGTCGCCGGCCCGTGGCAGTGCTGACGGTGATCGTCGTCTACACCACGCTGGGCGTATTGACCTACGAAGGCGCAACTTCGCCGTGGTCGCCGCACATGGCCGCTTGGAGCAGCGATCCGGTGCCGATCGCGGTCGTCAAGGAAAGCAGCCCGCTGCGGTTACAAGGGGCCGTTGTCTTCCAGAACAAGAACTGCCGCAACTGCCACGCCTTGGATGGCGTGGGCGGCCGCCGAGGGCCCGACCTGAGCGATGTCGGCACGCGGCTTACCCGCGATCAGTTGATCGACCAGGTGAGCAACGGAACGCCGGGGGGCGGGAACATGCCGGCCTACGGCAAGCAGGTCAGTCCCGCGGAGATGACGGCGCTGGCCGATTTTCTGGTCCACCTTCGCCCTAGGGGGCGGGCCGCGGCCTATAATCCGGCCGAACCGCCAGCACCGCGCCCAGCCAGCGCGGGTGAGGGCGAATCGGCTCCCGCAAACTCCCCATAGCCTGCCATGAGCCCAACGGTCGACGCTTTTCTCCGTTCCTGGCCCAGCGAGCCGGGATTATGGGGAACGTTGCTGGTCGCGGCGGCCGTTTACCTGCGCGGCTGGCGCGAATTACGGCGCAAGGATCCGGCAAGATGGACCGCGGCCAAGGCCTGGGCCTATCTGGCAGGGCTGCTCACGCTGGGAGTCGCGTTGGGCTCCCCCATCGAGCCCTTCTCGGGGCTGCTGCTGCAGCTTCACATGGTGCAGCACCTGTTGCTGATGATGGTCGCGCCGCCGCTGCTCTGGCTGGGTGCGCCGTTCTTCCCGCTGCTGCGAGGGCTGCCGGCCGCCGTTCGCAAGCACTGGGTGTTGCCGCTGTTGCGATGGAGATTGCCGCGGCGACTGACGGCGCAGCTTTCCCGTCCGCTGTGCGCCTTGTCCTTGTTCGTGGCCGCCACCTGGCTGTGGCACTTGCCGCCGGCTTACGAGCAGGCACTTCGGTCGCCGGGCTGGCACTGGCTACAGCACGCATGCTTCTTGGGTACGGCGATGCTGTTTTGGTATCCGGTGGTCCGCCCTTACCCGGCTTCGCCCCGCTGGCCGCTGTGGATTCTGTTTCCGTACTTGATCGTGGCCGACGTTCAGAACACGATTCTTTCGGCACTTTTGACGTTTTCATCCAGGCCCTGGTATGGCCATTACGAAACCGTACCGCGCATTGCCGGCATCTCGGCCCTGGACGACCAGGCGGCGGCAGGCCTGATCATGTGGATCCCCGGCTCGCTCGCGTTTCTGCTTCCGCTGTTTGGCCTGGGGGTGGCGCTGTTGGAAGGACGCGGTAGCTGGTCTTCCCCTCGTGCTCCCCAGGCAACTCCCAACAGAAGGCCATCGATACACGCGGCCGGAGCGGCAGGGCAGCGCACCGCGCCGGAAATCCAGCCGGATCGCGGCTGGAATCTCCTGGCGGTCCCCGGATTAGGGCGTGTGGTCCGCTCTCGCCGCACACGGTTATGCGTGCAGATGCTGCTGTTGCTGGCGGCTGTAGCCGTCATTGCCGATGGCCTGATCGGTCCGCAGGTTTCTCCCATGAACCTGGCGGGCGTGGTGCCGTGGATTCATTGGCGCGGCTTTCTGATCTTGGGCGTGCTGCTGCTAGGGAACCTGTACTGCTTTGCCTGCCCCTTTGTGTTGCCGCGACGGTTGCTTGGCCGATGGCTGCCTCGCGGCCGCCGCTGGCCTGCCACCCTGCGCAACAAGTGGCTCGCGGCGGGCCTGGTGCTGGTCTTTCTGTGGTCGTACGAAGCGTTTGCCCTTTGGGACAGCCCTTGGCTTTCGGCCTGGATCGCGGTCGGGTACTTCGGGGCGGCGTTGACCATCGACACCTTTTTCCAACGCGGCACGTTCTGCAAGTACGTCTGCCCGGTGGGTCAGTTCAACTTTGTGCAATCGCTGGCTTCGCCGGGCCAGGTTCAGGTGCGCGATGCAGCCACGTGCGCCACCTGCCGCACGCACGATTGCCTTGCCGGACGCGACCACTTGCCGGGCTGCGAACTGAAGCTCTACCTGCCGCGCAAACGGGACAACCTGGATTGCACCTTCTGCCTCGACTGCGTGCGGGCCTGCCCTCACGACAACGTGGGGCTGTTCATCACGGCCCCTGCCGCCGCCCTGGTGGAGCAACCGGCAGCACCGCCGCATCGCCCTCGGCAATCGCTGCGGCCCGACGTGGCTGTTCTGATCCTGCTGCTGGTGTTTGGGGCATTTGTCAATGCAGCCGGGATGGTGGCGCCCGTGGCGGCCTGGCAGCGGGGGTTAGAACAAGCGTGGGGGACGGACGCCCGCTGGCTTTCGTCCACCGTGTTTTATGGATTGGCGCTGCTGCTGTTACCTGCCGTGGCGGTGGCCGCTGCTGCTGGTCTTAGCTGGCGACTGGGGCAACTCAAGGAAAGCCCCCTTCAAACCGCCGTTCGCTTTGCGCGGTCGCTGGTACCGCTAGGGCTGGGCATGTGGCTGGCCCATTACTTGTTTCACTTTCTGACCAGCTTCGATACCCTCTGGCCTGCCGCGCAGCGGTTTGCCGCCGATCTGCAATGGAGCAGCAGCGGCCCGATCGATTGGACCCTCAGTTGCTGCCGACCCGCTAGCGATTGGATCGTCCAACTGGAACTTCTGCTGCTGGACCTGGGACTGCTGGCATCGCTTTACGTGGCTTGGCGCACGGCCACTGCTCAAACCGTTAGCCGCCGGCAGGCCGCAGCGGTGGCCGCTCCCTGGGCACTCCTGGTGCTGCTGCTGTTTATCGTGGGTGTGTGGATCGTATTTCAACCGATGGAAATGCGCGGGACGCTGCCAGGATGAATCTTCCTTTAAGCTCACTGCAAATGGACCAGTTTTCCTGCGCCCAGGAACTGCCATTCATGCCTGGTATTCAAGCTAAGCGAGAATGTTGCCTCCTTGGCCGCTGTCCTGTGCCGTGGCTGGGTGCATGGTTGGACCGGCGGGGTGTGGTGGCCTCCCTGTTCGCGGCCCTCGTGGTTGCGGCCACGGCGCCGGCGGCAAGGGCCGACGGCGGGGTTCCCCTGGCGGTGCGCAGCGTGGGCGGCTATCGCATCGGCGTATTCGCCGAACCGGCCCCGCTACGTGCCGGCCCGGTCGATATCAGCGTGATGGTGCAAGGTGCCGAAAGCCGCGAATACCTGCGGGACGTCACGGCCTGGGTCACGGTGCAATCGGAGGGCCCCGTCGTTGTGCGGCGGACTGCCGAAGCCACCGAGGACGCCGCCACCAACAAGCTGTTCCGAGCGGCCCTTCTGGAGTTGCCATTCTCGGGCCGCTGGACGGTCGCTGTGGCCATCGAAGGGATGCATGGCAAGGCGGAACTAGCCGTCGATGTCATCGCCGGTGATCCCCTTCCAAGATGGCAACGCCTCTGGGGATGGTTCACCTGGCCCATCATCCCCATTGGGCTGTTCCTGCTGCACCAGTACCTTGCGGCCCGGCAGGAACAAGCCCGCCAGCTAAGGCCGCGCTAGTCAGCCCCCCCTGACAAGCAAGCCCGGTTTCGGCTGCCTGCTTCGAGGCTGCGCATCTCGATACTGGAACCGTTGAAAGCCAGCGCGCAGGCTCAAGATTTGCGATCTCGATCATGCCAAGCCGCTTCAAAACAGTTCCTGCTGTTGATCGATCGGCTGGATGCAGTCCGGGGTGTCGTGCGTGGGCCGGTTCACGCTGGGATGCACGGCGTAGGCTTCGAGTTGGTCATCCGGGTACGGCTCAAAAAGGTGCTTCAGTCGGCTGGCGTCTTCAACCTCCGGATCGAGCCACAGATCGTAGGCATCCGGCGGGATCAACACGGGCATTCGTTCGTGGATCGGCCGCATCAGTTCGTTGGCGTCGGTGGTAAGCACCGCGCAGGTTTGCAGTTCATCGTTCTCGCCCCAGCGCTCCCAGATTCCGGCCAAGGCAAAGGGCTGATCGCTCTTGAGCCGGATGTAGAACGGTTGTTTCTTGCTGCCGACACGTTTCCATTCGTAGAAGCCATCGGCCGGGACCAGGCAGCGGCGGCGGCGCATCGCCGCTCGAAACATCGGGCTTTTGGGCGCCGTTTCGCTCCGGGCATTGATCGGCTTGTGGCCCTCGTTGGGGTCTTTGGCGAAGAAGGGCACAAAGCCCCAGCGGCAGAATGTCAGTTCGCGCTGTTGACCTTCACCCGTGCGAACGATGGCGATGTCTTGCGACGGCGCGATGTTGTACCGTGCTTCGAGGTCGGGAATCTCGGACAACCGGAAATGTTGGGCGACCTTGGCCGCCGGAGTGCGAAGCGTAAACCGGCCACACATCCAGATGACCTCTTTCGTGGTATATCGCCCCCTGGTAGCACCAAGCGACGCTGGGCCGCCGCAAGTGTTCAAGAGGTGGGTACGTCGAACAAGGTCGGCGGCAATTCCTGCAGTCCCCGCACTGTAACCCTGGCCACGTTTTCCCAAGGAATGACTTCCAGGATGTGCTTGCCGTCGCGGTCGATCAAGCCGAAGATGCCGTGCTGGCCCCGCGAGAAGTCGTGGGCGTAATGGACCGGTGCGATCATTTCGCCGGTGGAAAGCCGCAGTTCCACAATGGCTTCGCGGTCCGATTCGTCCCAAATCCGCTCGAAGAGCGCTGCCATCGGGTGTTCGTTCTCGTGCGGTGGTGGCAGGTAGTTGTCGCCGTGTGCGGCCTCCGCCGCCAGGGCGGTTGCTTGTTCCAGGAAATTGAAGTCCACCGGCGGCAAGCCTTCGTCCGCGGTGGCAGGGGATGCGGCCGGTTCGGCCTCGGCAACTTCTTCGACCTCCTCGACCTCCTCGACTTCTTCAATCTCCTCCACGTCCTCCACGACCTCGGTAGCCCTGGCTTCGGCGACCGCCCGGCCGAACGGCTCCCCGCTATCTTGCGGGCCGGAGTCGCCGGCCGCTTCGGCCATGGTTTGGCCTTCTTCGTCGCCGTCGCGGAGGTCCTCCGGTTGCGGCACGCGGAACTTGGAACCGCAGTGAGGGCATTGCCCTCGCCGGCCGGCCATGCTGGCGGGCGCCTGCAGCAGTTGCTTGGGGCACTGCTCGTTGGGGCAGAGAAACTCCAGCAGTTCTTCCGCCTTGGGCAGAACGCCGGCGGTTAGCGAGGGATCGGGCCGAGGAATAAGAAACGGCAGGCCGCACTCAGGGCACTTGGCATTCTTGCCGGCCCGATCGTCCGGCACCTGCATTTTGCGGCTTTTTTCGCACGGACAAGTAAACTTGATCACCATACAGGTCGCTTCATTAAGAATGATTCGATCAAGGGCCGCCAGAGGCAAAGGTGGCTATCCCTCCCCCAAGTGACGATTCCAGGGGTCGCCCGCGCAAGGTGCCTACTGCCATTATTGATACTTGCGCATCGAATGTCCGCTCTCTTTCGTACTGGCCCACCGAAATGCGACCACTTGCGCTGGAAAACCGACGATTTACGGTGTCGATCGTTCTACGACCGGACATTGGCGGCGCAACAATCAAATAGTCATCGTAGGACGTTCGCTCCCGCCAAACAACAAGCGAGTCTGGCCGACCTGGGGGATCAGGCGCCTTCGGCCGTGGTGGGATCGATCACCGTGCGCACTTGGGTGATCTTATCGGCAGGAAAGCCTCCACGCCGGGCATGCTCGGCGATGATCTCGGCATTGGGGGCCACGTACACGCAGTACAACTTGTCGTCGGTAACGTAGCTCTCTACCCATTGAATCTCCGGCCCCAGGTCTTTCAAGACGCTGCACGAGGTTTGGGCAGCCTGGGTCAGTTGTGCGGGAGAGAATTGTCCCGCCCCGGGAATCGTGCGCTCGATGATGAACTTCGGCATAAGCGCTCCTTAACAGGCTGGCCAAGGTGTGTCTGGAAAGTCCGATGGTGGGTATTTGTCCGCTGCGGCCGTGATTTTAGCCAATCTGGCAGGGCAGGGGAGTAGACCGCTGCCACAACGCAGGTTGCAGAGCTTAAGTGCCAATCACGGCCAAGACATCGGCGGTGGGTACGTCGCGCACCGTTTCCACGTGTCCCAGTCTGCTGGGAAGGACAAACCGCAATTGCCCCTGCTCGGCCTTTTTGTCCCGGGCCATCACATCCAGCATTTTCTGCGAATCGAGCTGCGGCAGTGCGGTCGGCAATTTTAAAGCCTCCAACAACTGTTGTTGCCGCAGGGTCAGTTCGGAGGGAATCCGCCCTAACCGCTCAGCCAACTGCGAGGCGCACACCATACCGATGGCGACGGCTTCACCGTGCAGGTATTCGCCGTACCCGGTGAGCGTTTCGATGGCATGGCAGAACGTGTGGCCGTAGTTGAGCACGGCGCGCAGCCCGGTTTCTTCGCGCTCATCTTGCGAAACCACCTCGGCCTTCAGTTGGCAACTGCGGAGGATGGCGTGCTGGAGTATGGTGTCGTCGCGGTCGTTCAGCTGGGCCACGTGGCGTTCGAGGTATGCGAAGAATTCCGCATCGAGGATCACGCCGTACTTGACCACTTCGGCGAGTCCCGCGCGGTATTCACGGTCGGGCAGGGTGGCCAGCACGGCAGTATCAATCAGCACGCCGCGGGGCTGCCAGAATGCACCGACCATGTTCTTGGCACCGGGCAGGTTGATGCCCACCTTGCCACCCACCGAGCTATCGACCTGGGCCAGCAGCGTGGTGGGAACCTGGACAAACGGAATCCCCCGCGCGAACGTGGCGGCGACGAAGCCGGCCAAATCGCCGATCACGCCTCCGCCCACGGCCACGATCACGGTTTTGCGGTCGGCCTTGCGCTCCAGCAGTTGTTCCCAAAGCCGCACGGCGCTGTCAATCTGCTTGGACGCCTCACCGGCCTTCACGGTGAGCATTTCCACCGTAGGCTGTTCGGCTCCGGCAACGCCAGCCAGCGAAGCCACGGCGGCCTGGGCATGAGGGTGGACCACGTGGTCGTCGGTAATCACCACCGCATGCCGGAACGGTAGCCGCTGGGCCACGAACTCACCCAGTCGGTGCAGGCACCCGGTGCCAATCTCGATGTCGTAACTTCGCTCGGCCAGTTCAACGCGAAGCAGGGCGGATGATGAAGCCATAAAAACGTACAACCAGGGAGGGCAATCGAAAGCGGCCCATTGTCCATCACCGGGCCGCCGTGAACCAGGGGCGATTTGATGTAAGGTTCTGTCGTACCGCCACGGCAACTGGAATCTGGCTACTGGGGCTGCGTGACCGTCAGGTGCTGGTCGGCCGCCACACCACGCTGCGATAGCCGCGTACCATCGGGCAGAACCACCTCAACATCGACGCGGTCCAAGCGCCCCAGGCCAAAGTGGCAAACGGCTTCCTGGCCGCTGGCGTAACCGTAACCGATGGACAATTCCTGGTGGCCCACCAGGGCGTCGCTCTTGCCCAGCTTGCCGGCCGCGTACACGGAAACCTTGGCCCCCAAGCCCATGCGGTTCATCTTGGTGCCTCGGACGGATACCTTTAACCAGTGTCCGCCTTCGCTGGTGTTTCGCAAGAGCCGGCAGTGATTGCCCTGGAACCAGTTGATGAGAAACAGGTCCACGCGGCCGTCGCCGTCGTAATCGGCCGAAGGACCGGCCGGGTAGTACACCATTGGCCCCTGGATGGACCGCGAAGGTGCGAACCGCGGAATGCCGTTTCTGGTCCCCTGGTTGCGATAGATCAACGGGGTGACGTTGCCTTGCTCATCCAGCCAGGCGGCCGAAAGATAGATGTCGGGCCAACCATCGTTGTCGAAGTCCTGCACCTCCACGTGGGGGCATTTCTGGGGAATCTCGGCCAGCCCAGCGGCTTCGGTCACGTCCTTGAACTGCGGGACACCGTCGATCAGGCCCTCGTTGAGATACACCTTGTTGCGTGCGACCTCGTGGTGGATGGAAAGCACCAGGTCGAGGCGGCCGTCACGATTGAGATCGGCGAACACGGCGCCGCAGGGCCAATCCTCGCGATTCAGCGGTTCCCAGGATAAGGTGGCGTTGAGCTTCTCGTCTTCGCGGTAGCGGCCGTCGCCGGTGCTGAGAAAAAATCGGTTGCTGTGCGGCAGGAAGAAATCGGGCTTGCCGTCCAGATTCATGTCGGCTACGGCCAGCCCGAGGCCAAAGGCATCGCGCGGCAACCCGACTTCATCGTTGACGATTTGAAATTTCAGGTCGCCCAGGTTCTTGAACAGTAGCGTGCTGGGGTTGCTCACGAACCGGTCTTCGACCACCAGCAGATCGAGCAGACCATCGCCGTTGTAATCCAAGGCGCCAATGTTCCGGGCACTCCGCATTTGCGGAGGACACGCACCGCTGGCCGCGGAGATATCTTCGAGCGTGCCACTTTGATTGCAGAACAAGTTGCTCAACCGAACCTGCGCGGCGCGGCGAACATCGTCATCGAGCTTCGATTGAGGGCGCGCATTGTTGGCCGAGTACAGTTCCAGCGTGCCGTTGTTATCGAGGTCGACAAACAGCGCACCCGAAGTGCGGCTGTAAAACCGCGTGGTCTCCTCCTGCCAGGGGACGAAACCCTCGGGCGTGTTGCGGAACAGGCGCGTGGGCACCTGGGAAGATGCCGGGGCGTACTGGTCGGCCGCACGGTCGCAGAATCCGCCAACGAACAAGTCAGGGCGGCCATCGCCATCGACATCGCCCCAGGCCCCGCCGTGCCCCATGATCCCCGCCAGCGGCTTTCGCAGCCCCACGGCATCGGTCACGTCATCGAACTGAATGGGAAACGGTTCTGCGGCGCGGCCCCCGCCAGCGAGCAACAGGGCCCCCCATGGCACCAGCAGCGCGAGACCGATCGACCGATGCAACTTGTGCATGCTGCTGCTCCTCCCGGTTTGGAGTTCTGAACGCGCTTCGCGAACGGTTTACGGAACCGACGGGGCAGCGACTTGTGCCCACCGGTTCACAAGAAGGATCGGGGACATTGGCAGCCGCGCTCCCCACAAGCCAAGTGGTTCGGATATCAGCCCGATTTTGTTGGCGCCCCCCGTCGCAACCATCGGCCCATGATAACCCACTCGATGGGTGGATGGCATCCGCCAACCGGCGCGCCGTTTGCTACTTAGTTGTTGAGCGAGGATCGGACGAACCGGCGCTCACCGTGTTCTGCCTCTGTAGTGTTCTGCCTCTGTAGTGTTTGCCGGCGCCGTGTTTGC
>CAZEEG010000047.1:27958-40682 GCA_964511065.1 uncultured Pirellulales bacterium
GTGTTCTGCCTCTGTAGTGTTCTGCCTCTGTAGTGTTTGCCGGCGCCGTGTTTGCCGGCGCCGTGGTTTGCGATGCCGCTTTTTCCTCAGAACAACCTGTGATCGATTCAGCCAGACACGCATGGTCCCGGCCAATGGCCTCGCCACTGGAACCCCAGACCCATCAACCATTCAGCACATTAGCCAGACGCGCAGCGACGACGTTACCATCCGCCGATCTTTCCCCAGGATTCAGGGGTGGAAACCGGGCGCTGGTGGACCATCGCGAGCGCGGAGGAACCGGTCATGTATCTCCCCTATTCATCCCAGCCGCTTGAAACCCGAGGCGGCCGAGTCACGTTTGGTTTGGTAGCGACCACATTGGCTATTGGGCTCGTGCTCGCGCCCGCCAGAGGTCAGGAAACCGAACCGCCTCCGCCCGCAGTGCCCGACGCGGTCAGTGGGATTCAAGTCACCCCGGGCATCGACGTTCTAGGGCGTGGCCCGATTCACGAGGCCTTTGCCAGTCCCGTGAGTGCCAGCGGCCAGCCGACGACCACGGTACCTGAGGCTCCGCCCGTTCCCATCAATGAAATCCCGCCAGAAGTGCGGCCGACCGACTCGGTTTGGATTCCCGGCTACTGGTTTTGGGATGATCTGATCGACGACTACGTCTGGGTGAGCGGCGTATGGCGGGTTCCGCCGCCGGGACAACAATGGGTGCCCGGCTATTGGCATCGGCTCGATAACGGTGCCCGGTGGGTATCTGGCTTTTGGGTGCCAATGGACGCCACCGGCGTAACGTACATGGACCCGCCGCCGGCCAGCCGCGACCGGGGCCCCACCTACGAGCAGCCGAGCGAGAACCATTTCTGGATTCCCGGGGTGTGGTTGCGTTACGACACGGGCTACCGCTGGCGCCACGGTTACTGGGCGCAGCGCCAACCCGGGTGGATTTGGATTCCCCAGCACTACGCTTATACGCCGCGCGGTGCAGTGCTGACCGGCGGATATTGGGACTATCCGGTGGAGCAGCGGGGGGTGGCATTCTGTCCGGTTTACTTTCAGACTCCGCTGTTTCGACAGGGCGGGTTCGAGTTCACTCCGACCGCGGCGATTATCAACCGTCACCTGTTGCTCCATATGTTTGTGGGGCCGCGTTGGCATCACTACTTCTACGGCGACTACTACGGCCGCGCGGCCGTGGAGGCTGGCCTGGTTCCCTGGTTCCGCCGCGACGGCGTGGCCAACTATCCCTTGCTCTCGTACTACACGTGGTACTTTGACCAGCAGAATGTCGATTACCTCCAGCGCATGAACAACTGGTACGCCCACTACGATCGCAATCCGGCGGTTCGGCCCCCGGTCTTGTTTGCCGATCAGCAGCGAATTGCGGCCCGAATTGCGGCCGAGCCGCGGGTGACCTATTCGGTGCTGACCCAGCCGATCACGGCGGTTCGCACCGGAACCATGGTGCCGGTGACGCCAGACCAAATGACGTCGCTGGTGAATTTCTCGCGCGAATTGCGATCGCTTTCGCAACAGCGGATCAGCATTGAAGTCGAAAACGAGCCCATGGCCGCAACCGATTCCCAGGCCATGTTGCCGCTGCCGGCCATGTCGCGCCAGTTTTTCCCGGCGGTTGTCGGGAGCCGCGCAGAGCATCGCCAGGTGCTGCGCCCGATCTTCGACCGGGCGTTGGTCGATCAACCGCCGGCCGAAAGCAGCGAGCGATCGCCTGGATACACCGGCGAGGTTTACTCCGATGCGTATGGGCGACCGTTGCCTCGGCCGCGGCGGGAACCGGTCGAGACCGAGGTTGAAACCGCCCCGGAACCAGCCGAGGTGCAGCCTCGTATCGAGGATGATCCGGCCGCCCGCGGCTGGACACCCCGCAGTGCGTTCACTCCCGGCGGCGACCCCAACCGTAATACACCCGATCTGCGACGGCCGGGCGTAGCCATCCCGGGGCAGCGTCAGTCACCCGAGGGCGATCGCCCAGGCGTGAGTGTTCCGGGCCGTACCGAAGCGATCATGCGGCCGCGGCCGGGCGGCGGTTATGGGCCGCCCGCGAACACGCCTCCGGGAGCCTTTAGCCCTGGCGGCGATCCCAATCGCAATGCACCCGACTTGCAGCGGACTGATCAGAACATACCCGGCCGCGGACAAACGCCCGAGGGTGGACGACCCGGCGTGGCGGTACCTGGTCGCACCGAGGCGATTATGGGGCCGCGACCGGGCGGTGCCGCTGGCTTGCCGGCGGACACACCGCGCCGCGCCTTCACACCCGGCGGCGATCCCAACCGTAACGTTCCCGACTTGCAACGACCTGATATGAACGTCCCTGGCCGCGGTCAGACTCCTGAAGGCCCTCGCCCTGGCATCAACGTGCCGGGCCGAACGGAGGCCCAAATCCGCTCGCGCGGCGCCAGTTTGAACGTGCCCGAATTCGAAACCCAAACCATCATTCCCGGCCGGAACGATCTGAATGCGGGCGAAACTCCCGAGCTGAATCGCCCGCTCGCCATGGAGCCTCCGCGCGGCTATGTACCTGGCCGGGTGGCCCCGGGCATGCGTCGGCCAAGTATCTATCAACCGGGAATCACCGAGGTTCCGGGCCGCGCGGATGATATCGACGGGCAAACGCCCATGCCGCGGGTCGAACCGCAAGGGACCGACATCCCGCAAGTCGATCCGAGCACCGGTCAGCGCATGCCGCGTTTGGCGCCTTCCCAACAGAACCCGGCCCAGCGCCGCTCGATGTTTCGCGGGGTCAATCCTGAAACCAACCCGCCGCGGACCAGTCCGCACGGCAATGCGCCGCGCGTAAGCCCCCCGGCCGATAACCCTCGCCGCGATCCGGCCGCCTTGCCATCGCAATCGCCGCAGACGGGCGGGCCACGGACCAACACGCCCCAGGCTGTAGGCGGCGCGACACGGCTACCCGGCGGAAACTCACTGCCCGGCGGCATTTCGCCGAACTTCGGCGGTGCCACCCCGAATATTGGCGGCATGAGCCGGCCTGGTGGCGATTCCGCGACCGGCGGACAACCGCACGCCGGAAACAATCCCGGCCCCACCAACACCCGCCGTACCGATGGCGCGGGGGGAACTTCGGGCACTTCACCCGGCCGGGCTGGCGGTGCGGGAGGCGGAAACCGGTAGCGTTCAAGCGCTTCCGTCCAGCCGCCGATTGGGGGCGATCTCGCCGGTGGCAGGTCAAGCGCCGCCCCGGTGGTCCCAGCGGACAATTACCCCTATCTACTTGAATCCACCCACCCTTCCTATATTATGCAAGCTGTGGATTTTAGGCTCTGCAATTGGGGCGGAGGTCAGCAGCGCGTTAGCCGACGCCAGTCTACCTCGCGATGAGTAAAGGCAAGACGGCTTATGATCTGGTTTCTACGCGGGCTTGTGTTCATGGCTCTAGGGGCGGTGATCGGAGTCTACCTGTATCACTTCGTACTGGCTCAAGATGCAGATACTCCCCCCGCGTTGGTTGCCAGCGCGGGGACCGAAACAGGCAGCGGCACCGTTGATGATCCGCCAACGTCCGATCCCTCCGTACCGCTGGTCCTGCCCGGCGGTATTGCCGGTGACTTGGCTGGCAACATGGCTGATGACGTGCAAGCCAGCGAGTTGAAGCACCCGCTCACGCGCAGCTTGGGCCAAATGATCGAAAGCAACCGTGGGTTGTTCGACCAAATCGGTGCCGAGGGCCTGGGCGATTCGCTGGCGGAAGCCGACGCTCTGCTCTGGGAGACCAAGCAACAAAACCAAGATGCCCTGCGCGAGGCGAACCGGCAGGTGCGGATCGCGGGCAGTTCGCCCAATGTCGTGTTGATTGCGGTGGAAGGCCTGACCTGGAATCCTGAGGATGGCCTGGACGCCCTGGCCGCCGACATGCCGGCCTTATACCGCATTGCCACGCAGGGGCGATACGGCTCGTTGGCGGCCGGTCTGGCGCCAGAAGAACAGCGGCGGCGACTGGTATCGGGCAACACCGCGGCAAACGCCGCCAACCAATTCTCGCAGTCACTCTGGAACTCGGGGTACGCCACGGCCCTAATCGGTAATGCGTGGTGGTGGGGCGCCGCCGATTCCACCTCCGACTGGGATGCATGGCTGGGCTTTCATAGCGAGCGCTTGGCCAAACCCTTCCCTGAAACAGTCTGGAGCAATGGCCAGCCGCTTCAGTTGACGGCCAACGCCAACGGTCAACAGGCGGTAGCCGCAGGGAGCTTGTTCCTGCAGGAAACGCATTCCTACCTGGCGAGGAATCACCGAGGGCGGCCGTTCACACTGGTATTGTCGCTTGGCCATGACACCGACCAGGCGAGCCACACCGATGTGGACACATTGCTAAACGAAATCGACATTCGCTTGAACCAACTGGAGCTTGCCGAACGCACGCTGCTCATTGTCGCTGGCATTTCACCATCTGCGGATCAGTCCGACAGCCACGGCCGCATACCGATGCTGGTGGTCCGGCACCTGCGACGCGTACCGATGGGCGTTCCACTGCCGGCCCCCACGGCGTATCAAGACATTCTGCCCACCGTGCTGCAAGCCACAGCCTCGCAGCGGATTGCAGGTCGGATGGATGGCCGCTCACAATGGGCGACGTGGACCACTCCGCCGGCTAACCAGCAGTAGCCTTACACCGTGCCGTGGCATTCATCAGGTCCAAGCGGAGCATGCTACGGCGGCCCTCGAAAGCCCAGGGGATGGCTTGCGGTAGGGCTGTGGAGCAGCAACGATCGTGAAAGCCGCATTACCTGGCTGAACTTGCACTTCAACATGACCTGGGCGTGACAGGGGAATCGCATGTTCAAGCAGCACCTGATGGCCGCTACACCGCCAATGCCCGGTTACCGATCGACCTGCGATCTCAGTGATTCGTATTCCCGGCGAATCGGCCACACTTCAGCAGCTCAACAGCAATTCAGGCAGCCAATCGCTACGCCAGCCGCCATGACTCCGCGGGTGCTGTGCCGCGTACTGTCGCTGTACATGGGGGCGTGGCTGGCATTGCTGGCCGCTGCTTCATTTGCAGTTGCCGATGACGGGTTTGCCCAAAAACTTGAGTCCATCCGTCCGCAGCGATACGACCTCTCCGATTCCCAGGCGATCGAACAACGTCTGCTGAACGACCTAAAATACCTCGCTTCCGACGAACTCCAGGGCCGCGGGATTCGCACCCGAGGGCTGGAACTTGCCGCCGAGTACGTGGCGATCGAGTTCCGCAAAGCCGGCCTGGAGTTGAATGCCTGCGACGGCCAACCATTCCAGCCGTTTAACAAGTACACCGTCGAACGTTTGGGGGACAACAATCGGCTCGAACTGACAGGTGCTGATGGCAAGTCCCTAGCACTGGAACTGACCAAGGACTACGTACCGCTGACGGCTGGAACCTCCGGTCAGTTTGAGGCGCCCCTGGTGTTTGCCGGCTACGGCATTCGGGCCGCTGACCTGGATTACGACGACTTCAAGGACCTGGACGTAAAGGGGAAAGCCGTGATCGTGCTGCGGCACGAACCGCGACAAGCCGATCCCGAAAGCGTGTTCAACGGCACGCAGAATTCCCCCCATGCGTTCTTAGTGAAAAAGATCTCGCACGCGATCGAACTGGGCGCGGCGGCTGTCATTATTTGCAGCGATCAGCGGCTCATAGAACGGCAGGCCGCGCAGGGCGGTAACCGCAACGGCATCGGCGAGCAACTCTTGCCGTTTCGCACGCGCCCTGGTGGCTTCTCGCCGCGAATCCCCGTGCTGCACGTACAGCGGGCTGCGATCGATTCGTTGTTGCGTGCCGCCAACCGTCCCAGCCTGGCCGAGTTGGAATCGTCGATCGACGCCGACATGCAGCCGCGTTCATTCCAGATTCCCTCGGCAAAGGTAAAAGCCACGGTCGCCATCAATCGCCGCGAAGGCGAATTAAAGAATGTCGTTGCCGTGTGGCCGGGGGCCGGCAAACTGGCCGACGAAACGGTCATCGTGGGAGCACACTACGATCACCTGGGCATGGGGGGCGGCGGATCCCTCGCCCCCTGGACCGTGGCCGTCCATAACGGCGCCGACGACAACGGCTCGGGTACCGTCGCCCTGCTGGAGACCGCCCGGCAGGTGGTCGCTCGCGCGGGGGAGAACCGGCGGCGAATCGTGTTCATCGCGTTTTCCGCCGAGGAAGTCGGGCTGATCGGCAGCCAATACTATGTTCGCTCGCCCGTGTTTCCGCTGGAGACAACTTCGGCGATGGTCAACCTGGACATGGTCGGCCGACTGCGAAACGACCGTCTGACCGTTTCCGGCGTCGGCACCGCCGATGAACTGGACCAATTGTTAACGCGGCTGGCCGGACCTTATGAGTTCAACCTGCGGAAGGACCGATCGGGTTACGGTCCCAGCGATCACGCTTCGTTCCACGCTCGCGGCATTCCGGTACTGCACTTCTTCACGGGGCTGCATTCCGATTATCACCGGCCCAGCGATGACTACGACAAAATCAACTACGAAGGAATACGCCGCATCGCGCTGCTGACAAGCGATGTGGTACTGGAATTGGCACACATGCCTAAGCCACTCACGCGGCGCCGCGGGAATGACCTGGCCGACCTGCTGGGTGGGGACGCCGAAGCCCTGCTGGGCGGCGACCGAGCCGTCCTGGGTGTACGCATCGAACCGGTGAAAGAACCTGTCGTCGGATTGAAGGTGATTGAGGTGATGCGGCGCAGCGCGGCGGAGGACGCGCAGGTGCAGGTCGATGACATCATCACCTCAGCCGATGGCATGAATGTCACAACCATCGACGAGCTTCAATCGCTCGTGCGGCAACGCAAGCCTGGTCATGAATTGAAGCTTCAAATCTATCGCGGCAAGATCGACATCGAAACGACGGCCAAGCTCAAGGCAGCAGGTTTGTAACCCCCCGCCGCGTTGCATGGCCGCCCTACTAATCCTGCTCCCTGGTACGGCTGGCATCCAGTAAACGCAAACGCCCCCTGTGCGGTCGGCCGCGACAGGGGGCGCTGAATTGTGGCAGTTCGTGCGTTGGGAGCTGCGTCTTACGGCACAAGCGTCAGCGGAACTCCCAGCATGGCATTGGAGTCCAGCGGCGAATCCGACGGTGGTTCGGGAACCGGCGGAACGTCCAGCGGCGCAGCCCCGCCGTGGGCAGGTACCTGCTCGGGCACCCCCCTGGCTTCGACTTCGGCATACACCCGTTGGAAAATGGCGTTACTGTAGGGCTGGCTGTAGGAGATTCCCACGCTCGTGGCTTCCGCCTGCTGCACCGGAATATGCATATGATTGTACGGGCGGAAATAGTAGTACCGCATTGCTTCGGTATGGTAGGGCAGGTGCGGCATCATATTGCCCGGTGCAATGCAAGGCGCCGGCAAACCACGCTTGGCCCAAAAACCATGCGGTCCTTTGCACCCGTGGTCACACGCATCACAATGATTACACGAGCATGAAACAGCGCGTGGCGCCGTCCACGCCTTGTGGTGCCCATGCCCTCCCATAGGCAGCGCCATCGCGACGGTCAGAATCAATGTAGGCCCCATTTATAACCTCCTGTTTCTTTGGGATAGCCTGTGTGGCAAGTGATGGTCGCGGGCTGGGACTCGGATGCGGGAGAGGATCACACGCCCCCCTTGTGCGGCTTTCGGCTGCCCCGCCCACTTCAAGTCAAAACCGCAATCCCTCGCGGCGGTCCGCATGAAAATTGAAGGTGCGCCGGCCCGAGCTGCCGATGCCTTGGGTCTCGCGCGGCCCAACGTTCCATCTCGCACAACGATTCGGTATCTCTAGGGCGCGCATCAGCCGCCGGAATCGATCCCACCTTCTGCCTCGCCGAGAGTGTTGGTTGCTCCCTTGCCCTGTTCCAGGCTGCTAGCTTGGGGACACCAGAGCGCCCGCAATGCCTGCGGTGGCAACAACCGTGGCAGCCCAGCCGTTCACGGGGTACCAACGTTCCCGTCCGGCAAATCGGCAGCACCATCAAAGTCATCGGCAGATTGCTATGGGTTTCACCGATGATTTCAGCATCATTCTGCCAGCCGACATGCATGCATTGCTGCGCCAGCGGCCAACCGTCTCCGAGGCTGGCCTGCTAACTGGAATGTCACCCGTTGCACCTTGAAATCCTGCGAACGAACCGGGGCGAAGACCTGTTGGCTGAGGGCTGGGTGATCCCAGCCCACGATGCACCTTAGGCCCCGGGGCGGAATGGGGAGCGTCCCCATGCAACTTTCCCGATTTCCGCCAAACCCGTGCCATAATGATTAAACCTATCGCAAGGGGTTTGACGAAACATCTGCCAAGACCGTTAATTCCGGCACCGTGTGCATTACAAGTGCGACCGGTAGCTTGCAAGCCGCATGAGATCCAAAGTGCGGAGAGCCTGACGGGCAATGGGTACGCGGCAGGATTTGCCGGCCCATGCATGCAGCGGGGAATTAACGGTCCGGGGGCATGCGGCCCAGTTCGGCACCGCGCATTCTCCCGCCCGCGGGGCATTTTCGATCAGGTGCCGAACGGTACGCTGCGTTCCCGCGCACTAGCTATCCACGATTTGAGTGCGACCTAGGGGCTGTCGGGCAATCGGGGGTAAGAACACGTTGCCTTCAGGTTGTCGGCTGCAACAAGAGTCAGACGGACTCTTGATTCGGCACCGCAGTCAACAACAGGAGCAGAATTTCGGCGACGGTCATTCATACGACATCTGTCGTTCTGGAAGGTAGGCCAGTCCATGCACGTGGAGGGTATCCGCCAACCGATGGCGTGCGCTGGCAACGTGCGCGGTCTGCGCCACCTTGAGCAGAGAATGAGCGGTTTTGCGATTGCCACGATTCATCCGACCTAACAAAGATGTGAGATTCTAGATGTTACACCGAATTCGCTTACGCTGTCTGATTACGACGATAGCTGCTGCACAACTAGGATTTTCTGTTCAATCCATTCAGGCTCAAGTTGCCGCTGATTTGCCTTCGCCCGCTGAACTGCGGGCGCTGGAGCACCCCGACATGGCGGTCCGCAATAAAGAGGCTAATCTGATTGATCAGGTACTTGAGCCCGAACTGATTTTCCGCGTCGATCCCAATCAGTCGAAGGTCGTCCGCACCAAGCTACCAATCACTCGCGTAGCCATCACCGACCCTTCGATCGTGGAAGTCAACGAGTTTGGCCCCACGGAAATTGAAGTCATCGGTGTGAAAGCCGGCGAAACCACGATGACGCTCTGGTTTGCACAGCCCGGCGGCCAACAAACCATTCTCCGTTATCTGGTGCGGGTAGCTGCCAACGAAGGCGAACAGTATCGCGCCGAAGTCGAGTATGGAAAGCTGCAGTCGCGCATCAACGAGATGTTCCCGTACAGCCAGGTGCAGCTCATTCCGATTGCCGACAAGCTGATTGTTCGCGGCCAGGCCCGCGACTCCAAGGAAGCCGCTGAAATCCTAGCGATCGTCGGCGGGCAATCAGTCGATCAGACCGGCAGCGTCGGCAACTTTGTGAACATTGGCAATGTGGCCAGGCTTCCCGGTGCCGAGGACCTTCGCACGCAAAGCGTCATCAACATGCTGCACGTTCCCGGCGAGCAGCAAGTGATGCTGAAAGTCCGCATTGCCGAGATTTCGCGGAGCGCTGCCCGTGACCTGGGCCTCGATTTCTCCGTGATTGAAGACAACCTGCTGATCTCCAACTTCATGGGCGGGGGCGGCAACATCTCGGCCATTCTCGATGGCGGCGACGTGAACCTGTTCCTGCGGGCGTTCGCCAGCAATGGCTACGGCAAGGTATTGGCCGAACCCACCCTGGTCACGCTCAGCGGCCAACCGGCCACGTTCATCGCGGGCGGAGAGTTCGCCGTGCCGACCGTAGTCGGCGTGGGCGGCGTGGAGGCTGCCTCGACCACCTTCCGTGGTTTCGGTACTCAGTTGACCTTTGTTCCCACGGTGGTGGACAAAGACAAAATCCGTCTGCAAGTGGCTCCCTCGTTCAGCACGCTGAACCAGGACATTGCCGTGAACGGAATCCCAGGCCTCAACAGCCGCGCCGTCACGACCACGGTTGATCTTCGCGAAGGCCAGTGGTTGGCGGTCGCCGGGTTGATCCAAGACGAGCAGCGCGGCAACCGCGGGCGCATCCCCTATATCGGAGATATCCCCATCATCGGGGCCGCCTTCGGAACCCAGCACGTGCAGCGTGATGAAACCGAACTGGTGGTGCTGGTCAGCCCCGTGCTTGTGCATCCCATGGAACCTGAGCAGGTTCCGCCGCTGCTGCCGGGCATGGCCGTCACCGATCCCACCGACAATGCCTTCTACTTCTGGCAGATGATCGAAGGCCACCCAGACGTCCACCACCGCAGCACCATCTGGCCGCAGTATCGGATGGAAACGCTTCGGCAGAACGTGCAGGTGCTCAAATCGCGCTACCAGCACGCCAAGGGCGGTGCGGTGCATTGCGAAAGCCAGCAGTTCTACATGTCCGGTCCCCAGGGATTTTCGGAGTAGCCGCTGCCGGCAACACGGTTTCGTAACCATTACCCGATAAACCAGGCTTGAAAAAGGTGACAACGCCGCATCGCCGGGCCAGTACCCCGCTCGACCCTGCCTGCTGTGTGGCCCGGCAATGTGTCCCTCTTTCAACCGCAACGGCCTCGCGGGCAAATCATGCTCAAAGGCAACCGGCCATTGGACCCACAGCCGGAAGCCGGGGAGGCTCTCAAAATAAGGAATTCATCATGAAGTGTACATTCCGCTCGCTGTTTCTGCTCGGAGGTACTGCCGTCGCCTTGATCTCTGGCTCCGGGTGCGGGGGGCATGGCTCGCGAATCTTGCCGCCTCCGCCGAAGCCACTGGGGGCTGAGATCGACCAGATGAATCAAACGATGGAAGTCAATGCCGAGGCAGCGAAGTTCATCGTCTATATGCATGAATTTGAGATCAACGATCCGCAGCCCGATGGCTCCAACGTGGGCGGCATCCGGCTCAATGCCTACGGCGAGGATCATCTGAAACAGATCGCCTACAAGCTGAAGCGTGGCGCTCCGTTCCCGGTGGTGGTCGAACGCAGTCAAACGAGCATCAAGCCGGGTACCCAGTATGAATACCCGATCCATTTCAACGACGAACTGGACGCCAGGCGGCGCGAGGTGGTCGTATCCTCGCTCATCGCCCTGGGCATCCCCAATGCTGAGGAAGTCGTGGTTGTAGCCCCGTCCTTCGCTGAGGGCATCACCGCCTCGGAGGCCGCCCGGGCCTATAACAACAGTCTCAGGGGAACCCAAGGCTCGTTCGGTGGAAACGCTGGTAGCTTCTTTGGAGGATTTGGCGGCTTCGGTGGTTTCGGTTTCCGCTAATGGTACCGTGATCGCCCTGCAAACAGAGTCATCCCACGACAGCCACCGGGCACCTGGACAACCACGGACGGTAACCCGGACCACAGGCGGCAGTCTTGGGGGCAGCACAACCACTAACTGCTCGGGCACGTTTCGAGCGACGGGAACCGAGGTATGACGAAACGACTTCTACCATGCCTGCTGATCGCCTGCCTTTCCGGATGCGCCCTCTCCAAAGGGACATACTTTGGTCGGAAATCCGACCAGACACTCGACCGGTCAATCAGCATCGCTCGCTTGACCGAGCGGCACGGCAACGTGCAACAGGCCCGTACGATGTATACCCGCATCGCCAGCGAGCACCCGGACAATGCCATGGCCCACCATCGCCTGGGAGTCCTGGCCGGTAAGGCCGGGAATTACCAAGAGGCGATGCAGCATCTGAACCGCGCTCGCCAGGTTGGTGGCGATACGCCCGATTTGCTGTGCGACATCGGCTACCTGCATTATCTGCAGAACGAACATGCCGCCGCGGAGTCGTTTCTGCGGGCCGCCATTACCGCCGACCCGCACCACAAGCGGGCACAGAACACCCTGGGCATGGTGCTGGCCGAGGACGGACGGTTCAACGAGGCGCTCGCTTCATTCCGCCGCGCGGTCAGCGAGGCCGAAGCCCTCTCCAACCTGGCCTATGTGCAGGTGCAACTGGGCGAGTTTGAGCAGGCCGAAGCCAATTACCATCGCGCGTTGTCGCTAGATCAATCGCTCAAGCCGGCGGCCGAAGGCCTGATGACCATTGCCGCCATCCAGGGCAAACTCAATCCGGTCCACGCCGAGCCGAATCGCCGCGAAATGATCGCGCGCCGCGAAGCCAAGCCGACCGGCGACGAACACCGCGCGGAGCCTCAACAGACGCAGTTGGTATCCTATGGCCACAACGCCGACGATATCCAAAGCCGCGGCTCACGCGCGTCCGGCCTGAGCGACGAATCGGCCCTTCGGCACGCTTCGCACCAGCGGACGACCGATGAAACGCTGCACGAACTGATCGATCCCCGCGTCGGCACCACGTCGCGGCAAATCGAAATGGCTCCGGCCACATCGCGTACGCATCAGGGACCGCAAACGGCGGTGTCCGGCGCGCATCGCCAGCCGAAGGTGCAGCAGGGCAGTTCCCACCTTCCGGCCAATCGCCCCATCACGGCAACCACCGATCCTACCCAGGGTCATCTGCCGGGCCGCAATCCAAGCTGGACCGCACAACAGGTCACAGCGCCGTTGATTCCTTAGCCCCATGCTAACTAGGGGGTCATCCATAACCAGTTAGCGCTGGCCGCGCGGCTCCGGGGGGCTGCCGCCGCGGCCTGGCCAAACCCAACGCGGGATGATCAGAACCAGGTG
>CAZEEG010000048.1:0-2008 GCA_964511065.1 uncultured Pirellulales bacterium
TCGAACTGCTGGTGGTGATCAGCATCATCGGCATGCTGATGGCGCTGTTGTTCCCCGCGATCAACGCGGCTCGCGAAAATGGTCGCCAGACCACCTGCCGCAATAACATGCGCAGCGTGGTCACGGCATTGCACGCGTATGAAAGCAAGCAGAACCGCTACCCGAGCTTCATGAATATCTCGGGGTCAGCCACGAATCCTTTGATGCACGAATTGTTGCCGGAGTTCGAGCGCCAGGATTTGTACCGCAGTTTCAACAACGGCTACGGCAATGATCCGACGGCTGCCGGCTACCCGACGGCATTCCTTGAGTTCCTGCAATGTCCCAGCAATGTGCGCGGCACCGGCGGCGCCGTGAACTGCTTTGTGTACAATGCTGGCACCTACGGCGTGGTCAACTCTGAAGACACGGTGGAACTTGATGGTGACCCCGTAGGCCACTTCGTCTCGACAGTTACCTTCCCGTTAAACGTGAAGGAACGGCACCTGGGCATGTTCTACCAGGTGGGCGCCAGTTCGGCCGCAGACCTCACCGGGGGCGATGGCGCCATGAACACGCTGCTGGTTTCCGAGAACCTCAATGCGGGTGACTGGAATCTGAAGACGGAAGCCCACATCGGGTTTACGTGGGAACTCCCCAATACCCCCAGCGACCCTACCCTCTTGCACGGTATCAACCGCCGGAAGACCGAGGCGGGATTTGCCCCCACCTCCAATCACCCGCTGCTGGTTAACGTGGCGTTTGCCGATAGCCACGTCCGCACGCTTACCGAGAACCTGGATTACTTTGTGTACGTCCAACTGTGCACCCCCAATGGTGCTGCCGCTGGCCTGCGTCCGCTGACGGAAGAGTTCTAAGCCATCCGTCGGCGGCAGCAGATCTGCCGACCTCGAGACTCCCTTGCAGCCCCTTGGGCGGCCGATTCGCCCAAGGGGCTGTGTTGTGCGCAAAACCCCCAAGGTGAACCGCCGGCGATTTTCGTGCGGTATCCAGCGGACAGGTTTGAGGGGGGGCTTGGTGTAAGTGATTGCATCCGTTGGAGATGCGTCGTGTGGTCGGCCGCGCGGCGGTCCGGTGGCAAAAATTCTGGAATAAAGCTTTTCACTTCAAGCGAATCGTTCGGTGGCCGCGGGGCCGTACGCTCAAGCTAGCTACCCACGGAGACCCTGGTTGGCGCTTTCCCAAGCCGAGTTTTGTCGCTTGGTGGATGAACACGGCGCGGTATTGTATCGGACCGCGTTCCGGCTGGTCGGGGACCGCCATGAGGCGGAGGATATTGTCCAGGAAACGTATCGCTCGATCTGGAAGAGCCGGTTTCGGTATCGTTCTGACCTGGGCGAGCGCGCCTGGATGATCTCGATTCTGCGTCGCCGCGTGGCCGACCGTTGGCGCCGCCGCCGGTTGCCCACGGTGCTTTCTGGAGAGGCACTGCCCGCGGTGGCGATGCCGGGCGAGGATCCGCTGCACGACGACTACACCGACGAGATGCAGAAGGCCCTCAACGCGCTGCCGCAGGAGCTTCGCGAGACGCTGCTGCTAGTGGTCGTCAGCGGCCTGACCCACCAGGAAGCCGCCGACGAATTGGGCATTCCGCTGGGGACGGTACTGTCTCGCGTGGCCCGGGCCCGGGCGCGGCTGCGAACCACGCTGGCTGCTTGGGCCCGAACCGATTGAACGTTGCGGTCGTAGCTAGCCGAAACCAGGCTGCGACGCTCAGGCGGTCGTGATTTCTCACCCCTGGAACAGAACGTACACCGAACGTACTTGGAACAAAGCGTAACGTTTCCCATACAAGTCCCTGTGAGGTACCCGCTGGGCTGGCACGCTGTCGAGGGCGCTGCAGGTTCCGGTACCGTGAACCCAGTTGAGGGCTGAAAGTCGCAATCTATGGCCAACCGACGCAACATCTCCGACGAGATGCTGGACGACGCGTTGCGGCAGGTCCCGCTGCCTGGCGGCCTGTTGGAGCGGCTTTGCGCCCTGGCCCATGAGCCGCAGGATGATCCGA